>NZ_JARVRT010000032.1:0-81335 GCF_030209605.1 Luteibacter sp. ME-Dv--P-043b | reverse complement strand
GCCACACTCCGCTCTCGACTTCGAATCTACCCCATCGAAAAGACACAAGCGCACGCACGTGCGCGAACCCTCACCCTTGCACTGCGCGACAGATGCCGACCGCCCGCACGAGCGAGCGCTTCCGTGCATCCGGTATTCGCTCGTTCGACGCCTGGAACCGCCTGGCCCGATGTGAAGCGCGGCCGCCGTCGCCATCGCCACGGTGAGGGTTCGCGCACGTGCGTGCGCTCCTACCCCTTGGTCGACGTCGAGCCTGCGGCCGCCCCCGACCCGCCTGACCCCGCCGGGTGGAGGAGTTTGTCGAGGATGGTGTCGAGCTGTGCGCGCTCGGCCTCGTCCAGTCGGGCCAGCAGCTCGCGCTCGTGGGCGCGGGCCATGGGGGCCACCTCGTCGTGGATCGCCCAGCCGGCCTCGGACAGCTGCAGCACGGAGCGGCGCTTGTCATCGTCGTGCGTGCCGCGGTCCACGCGGCCTTTCTCGACCAGGCGGGCTACGGCGCGGCTGACGGCCACCTTGTCCATGGCAGTGCGCTCGACCACTTCCCGCGCGGAAATCTCCGGGAAACGGGCCAGGATCGTCATCACGCGCCACTCGGTCATGCTGAGCTGGAAGCGCCCCTCGTACTCGGCCGCGATCGACTGGCTGACCGTGTTGGACAGGATCGACAAGCGGTAGGGCAGGAAGCGTTCCAGCTCCAGGGGGGCATGGGCCGGGACGGGTTCGAAAGTCATTAGTGCGCTGATCCTTGCAAATGGTTACAAGTGAAACTATAAGGGAGGGAAGACGGCCCGAGCCGTGCCCACGCCAGGAGTATCGCCCATGAGCGCCCAGCCCAATATCGGTATGGAAGTCACCACCTTCGAGAACCCGCAGGGTGTCGACGGCTTCGAGTTCGTCGAGTTTGCCGCACCCGATGCCGCGCTGCTGCACACGCTGTTCCCGAGGCTGGGCTTCACCGCGGTGGCAAAGCACCGCACCAAGGCCATTACCCTGTATCGCCAGGGCGAGTGCAACTTCCTCGTCAATGAGGAACCCAACTCGTTCGCGTCGGATTTTGCCGCCGAGCACGGTCCCAGCGCCTGCGGTTTCGCGATCCGCTTCAATCGCCCCGCCACCGATGTGCAGGCCACCGCGCTTTCCAACGGTGCCGAGAAGATCCTGCTCAAGGCCGACACGCTGGCGCTGGACGTCCCGACGATCCAGGGCATCGGCGGTTGCGCGCTTTACCTCATCGACACCTACGGCGCCAAGGGCGACGTGTTCGATGGCGAATTCGAGTGGCTGCCGGGCGTCGATCGCCACCCGAAGGGCTTCGGGCTGACCTTCATCGATCACCTGACCCACAACCTGCACTTCGGCAACATGCAGAAGTGGTCCGACTACTACGAGCGGCTGTTCAACTTCCGCGAGATCCGCTACTTCGACATCAAGGGCGCCAAGACCGGCCTGGTGTCCAAGGCGATGACCGCGCCGGATGGCATGGTCCGCATCCCGCTGAACGAGTCGTCGGATGAAAAGTCGCAGATCAACGAGTACATCCGTGAATACAACGGCGAGGGCATCCAGCACATCGCCCTGTTCACCGACGACATCTATGCCTCGGTGGAAGCCATGCGCGCGCAGGACGTGGCGTTCCTCGAGACGCCGGACACGTATTACGAAGTGATCGACGTGCGCGTGCCGGATCATGGCGAAGACATTTCGCGCCTGCAGAAGAACAAACTGCTGATCGACGCCGACGACGAGACCAAGAAGAAGCTGCTGCTGCAGATCTTCACGCAGAACACCATCGGCCCGATCTTCTTCGAGATCATCCAGCGGAAGGGTAACGAAGGTTTCGGCAACGGCAACTTCAAGGCGCTGTTCGAGTCCATCGAACGCGACCAGATGCGCCGCGGCGTGCTCTAAAAAGCCGGGTTCGAAAAACGCACGTAGGAGCGCACGATGTGCGCGATGCCGTTTCGCGTAACCGTTCAAGCTGGCGCGCCAGCTCGAAGGGCACGACGTAGAACCTTTCGCGCACATCGTGCGCTCCTACATGGGGTTTCGTTCTTCCCGCACCGCACGGTTTGCCCATGCAGGTCGTGTCTCGGCCATGCAGGTTCCACCCACGCAGGTTGTCATCGACACAGGACACCACGATGAGCCATACCGACGATACCCACGGTTACCAGACCGGTTTCGGCAACGAGTTCGCCACGGAAGCCGTCGCCGGCGTGCTGCCGGTCGGCCAGAACTCGCCCCAGAGGGTGGCGCATGGGCTGTATGCCGAGCAGCTTTCGGGCAGCGCGTTCACCGCGCCGCGCCATAGCAACCGGCGCAGCTGGCTCTATCGCATTCGCCCGGCGGCCCAGCATTCGCCGTTCGCCGAGCTCGCCCACACCACGTTCCATAACCGCTTCCAGGAAGCCCCCGCCACGCCGAACCAGATGCGCTGGGATCCGCTGCCGATGCCTTCCGCACCGACGGATTTCCTCGACGGCCTGGTCACCATGGGCGGTAACGGTGGCGCGGAAGAGCAGGCGGGCATCGGTATCCACCTCTACTGTGCCAATCGCTCGATGCAAGGGCGTTACTTCTACGACGCCGACGGCGAGCTGCTGATCGTCCCGCAGCAGGGTCGCCTGCGCATCCGCACCGAGTTGGGCGTACTCGATGTCCAGCCACTGGAGATTGCGGTAGTACCGCGCGGCGTGCGCTTCCTGGTCGAGTTGCCGGATGGCGAGGCGCGTGGCTATGTCGCCGAGAACTTCGGCGCGCTATTGCACCTGCCCGACCTCGGCCCCATCGGTGCCAACGGCCTGGCCCATCCGCGCGATTTCCTGACCCCGGTCGCCGAGTACGAGGACCTGGACGGGGATTTCGCGCTGGTCGCCAAGTTCCAGGGCGCCTTATGGTCGGCCAACATCGATCACTCGCCGTTGGATGTGGTGGCATGGCACGGCAACTACGCGCCGTACAAGTACGACCTGCGTCGCTTCAACACCATCGGCTCCATCGCCGTGGATCACCCGGACCCGTCGATCTTCACCGTGCTTACCTCGGCCAGCGACACCCCGGGTACGGCCAACATGGATTTCGTGATCTTCCCGCCACGCTGGCTGGTGGCGGAGCATACGTTCCGCCCGCCGTATTTCCATCGCAACGTGGCCAGCGAGTTCATGGGCCTGATCGATGGTGCCTACGACGCGAAGGCCGGCGGCTTCGTGCCCGGCGGTTCCAGCCTGCACAACTGCATGAGCGGCCATGGCCCCGATGCGGCCAGCTTCGAGAAGGCCTCCGCGGCGGACGTATCGCACCCGGACCACATCATGGGCACCATGGCCTTCATGTTCGAAACGCGCAAGGTCATCCGGCCGACGCGACAGGCGCTGGCGTCCGGCGCGCTGCAAGGCGACTATTACGCCTGCTGGCGCGACCTGAAGAAGCACTTCACGCCGCTCACGGTCTGATCGTTTAAAGGAAACGCATGAAACTCGCTTCGTTGAAGGAAGGCGGCCGCGATGGCACGCTCATCGTCGTCAGCCGCGACCTGTCGCGTGCCGTGAAGGCCTCGGGCATCGCGGCCACCCTGCAGGCGGCGCTGGACGACTGGAACACCCTGGCACCGCGCCTCAACGCGCTGTCCGAAGACCTCAATGAGGGCAGGGCGGACGGTGCCTTCGCGCTCGACATGGCGCGGTTGGCCGCACCGCTGCCGCGTGCGTACGAGTTCGTGGACGGCAGTGCCTACCTGCCGCACGTGGAGCGCGTGCGTCGCGCTCGCGGCGCCGAGGTGCCCGCGTCGTTCTACACCGATCCGCTGATGTACCAGGCCACCAGCGCCGGTTTCCTCGGGCCGCGCGATCCCGTCGTCGTGCCCAGCGAGGATTTCGGCATCGACCTGGAAGCCGAGGTGCTGGTCGTCACCGATGATGTGCCCATGGGCGTGACGCCCGCGCAGGCCAGCGGCCACATCCAGCTGGTAGGGCTGGTCAACGATGTCTCGCTGCGGGGTCTGATTCCCGGCGAGCTGGCCAAGGGCTTCGGCTTCGTCCAGTCCAAGCCGCGCTCCGCGCTGTCCCCGGTGTTCGTCACTCCCGACGAGCTGGGCGACGCCTGGAAGGACGACAAGCTGCACCTGCCCATGCGCACCTGGATCAACGGCCAGTGGTTCGGCGAGGCCGAGTGCGGCGTGGATATGCAGTTCGATTTCTCGCAGCTGGTTGCGCATGTGGCGAAGACCCGCCCGCTGACCGCTGGCACGCTGGTGGGTTCGGGCACCATCGCCAACGAGGACACGGGCAAGGGTGCTTCCTGCCTGGCCGAGCAGCGCACGGTGGAGACCCTGCGCGACGGTAGCCCGAGTACGCCGTTCCTGTCGTTTGGGGACACGGTGAAGATCGACGTGGTCGACCAGGCGGGCGCCAGTATCTTCGGGGCGATCGAGCAGGTTATTCAGCAAGTCTGAGCGGTAGCCTGAGCGGCACCAAAAAAAACCCCGCACGGTGACGTGCGGGGTTTTTTCATAGGCATCGCGCGCATCGCGCGCTCCTACATGGGCGTTTTGGCCTTATTTGGCGGCCATCAGCGCCTTGGTCATGTCCAGCATACGGTTGGAGAAGCCCCACTCGTTGTCGTACCACGAGAGGACCTTCACCAGGGTGCCTTCCATCACGCGCGTCTGCGTCGAGTCGTAGATCGACGAGTGCGGGTTGTGGTTGAAGTCGATCGACACCAGCGGCGCGCTGTTGACGGCCAGGATGCCCTTCATGGCGCCGTTGGCGGCTTCATGGATGGCAGCGTCGATCTCTTCCTTGGTCGTCGCGCGGGCGGCGGTGAAGGTCAGGTCGACCACGGACACGTTGATGGTCGGCACGCGCATGGCGAAACCGTCCAGCTTGCCGTTGAGTTCCGGCAGCACCAGGCCTACCGCCGCGGCGGCGCCGGTCTTGGTCGGGATCTGGCTGTGCGTGGCACTACGGGCGCGGCGCAGGTCCGAGTGGTAGACGTCGGTCAGCACCTGGTCGTTGGTGTAGGCGTGGATCGTGGTCATCAGGCCGTGCACGATGCCGATCTTCGTGTGCAGCACCTTGGCCAGCGGCGCCAGGCAGTTGGTGGTGCAGGAGGCGTTGGAGATGACTTCCAGCTTCGAGGTCAGCTTGTCGTCGTTCACGCCCATGACGAAGGTGCCGTCCACGTCCTTGTCGCCGGGCGCGGAGATGATCACCTTCTTGGCGCCGCCGGCGATGTGCGCGCTGGCCTTGGCCTTGGAAGTGAAGAAGCCGGTGGATTCCAGCACCACGTCGACGCCGTGCTCGCCCCAGGGCAGCTTGGACGGATCGCGCTCGGCGAAGACCTTGATCCGGTCGCCGTTGACGATCAGGTCGCCGTTGTCGACCGAGACTTCACCCGGGAAACGGCCGTGGGCCGTGTCGTACTGGGTGAGGTGGGCGTTGGTTTCCGCGTTGCCGAGATCGTTGATCGCGACGATCTGGATGTCCTGGCCGTTCTTCTTCGACTCATAGAGCGAGCGCAGGATGTTGCGACCGATGCGACCGTAACCGTTGATGGCGACCTTGATGGTCATGTGCAGCCTCCGGGTGGGATTTGCTAACGAGGTAAGGGCAGGTGGCGTAAACCTCCATGGTAGCGGAACGTCGCAGGGGCCGGCTTGCTGCACCGCCGCGATTTGTCATCCGTGTGCTCGTCCGGCTGTGGCACACTTGGGCGTTCGCCCCGTCCGGAAACGTTTACCTGTCCATGAACGCCGTTCATAAGCGCCGCACCATCGCCACCCTGCTGGCCCTCGCCCTCCCGGCCTTCGCCAGTGTCCATGCCTGGGGTGACATCGGCCACCGGATCGTTGCCGAACTGGCCTGGCGCCAGCTGGACCCCGCCGCCAAGGCGGAAATCCAGCGCCTGCTCGGGGATACCGGCACCGCCGATCCCCTGCCGGACATCGCCAGCTGGCCCGATCGCCTCCGCGACGACCCCGCCACCAAGGCGCTGGGCAAGGCCACGGGCCCGCTGCACTACATGGATTTCGTGGACGGTAAGTGCCACTACGTGCCCGCCCGCGATTGCGCGGACGGAAAATGCGTCGTGGGCGGCCTCGAGAAGTACGTCGCCATCCTGGGTGACCGCCACAAGTCGCAGGCCGAGCGGGCCGAGGCGCTGAAGTTCGTCGTCCATTTCGTGGGCGACGTGCACCAGCCGCTGCACGCCGGCAACCGTGACGACAAGGGCGGCAACGACTACCAGGTGCAGTTCGATGGCAAGGGCACCAACCTGCACAGCGTGTGGGACTCGAAGATGCTCTACACCCGCGACCTGAAATGGCCCGCCTACGCCGACCGCCTGGCCGCGCAGGGGCCGGTGCAGCTGCCCAAGCCGCAGGCACCGCTGGACAATCCCTACGCCCAGTGGGCGGAGGAATCCTGCTCGATCGTGGCCACCGACGGTTTCTATCCCGACTCGCACACCATCGACGACGCCTACGTGGCGAAGCAGCTTCCGGTCGCGGAGACCCGCCTGCGCGAGGCAGGCAAGCGTCTCGCCGACCTGCTCAACAAGACGCTGGACTGATCCGCGTCCCGAATTCGAAGACAAGGTAGATACGTAATGACCGATATCCAGGTTCGCCGCACCAAGATTGTCGCCACCCTCGGTCCCGCCACCGACGCGCCGGGCATGCTTGAGAAAATCCTCGAAGAGGGCGTGGACATCGTCCGCCTCAACCTGTCCCATGGCGTGCCGGACGACCACCGCGCCCGCGCCGCCGCCGTGCGCGCCGCCGCCGAGAAGGTCGGCCGCGAGGTCGGCATCCTGGCCGATCTGCAGGGCCCGAAGATCCGCATCGAGAAGTTCGCCGACGGCCCGATCGATCTCCTGGCCGGCGACAGCTTCACGCTCGATTGCCGCCCGGATGCCCCCGCTGGCACCCAGACCCATGTAGGCGTCAGCTATTACGACCTGCCCCGCGACGTGGTGCCGGGCGACGTGCTGTTGCTGGACGATGGCCTTATCGCCTTGTCGGTACTGGAAATTTCGGGTTCCGAAATCCGCACCCGCGTCGTCATCGGCGGTCGTCTGTCCGCGCGCAAGGGCCTGAATCGCCAGGGCGGCGGCCTCAGCGTCTCGGCGCTCTCCGACAAGGATCGCAACGACATCAAGCTGGCCGCCGAGATGGGCGCCGATTTCCTCGCCGTGTCGTTCGTGCGCTGCGCCGACGATCTCCACGAGGCCCGCCGTCTCATGCGTGAAGCCGGTGGCGATGCCGCCATCGTCTCCAAGATCGAGCGTGCCGACGCCATCCCGGTGCTGGGCGAGATCATCGATGCTTCCGACGTGGTCATGGTCGCCCGTGGCGACCTGGGCGTGGAAATCGGCGACGCCGAACTTCCCGGTCTGCAGAAGAAGATCATCCGCGAGTCCGTGCAGCGCAACCGCTCGGTGATCACCGCCACGCAGATGCTGCAGTCGATGGTGCGCGCGCCCATCCCCACCCGCGCCGAGGTGCTGGACGTGGCCAACGCGGTGATCGACGGCACCGACGCCGTCATGCTCTCGGAAGAGACCGCCGCCGGCGCCCACCCGGACAAGGCCGTGGCCGCCATGCGCCGCATCTGCCTGGGTGCCGAGCGCCAGTTCGAGCCGCGTGGCGACCTGCGCCCGGACGTGCAGTCGCTGGACCGCAGCGACCAGGCCATCGCGCTGGCCGCCATGTCGCTCGCCGCCCAGGTGGGTGTCCGCGCGATCGTGGCGCTGACCGAGTCCGGTGCCACCGCGCAGTGGCTGTCGCGCTATCGCTTCGCGGTGCCGATCTACGCCATGTCCCCTTCGGACATGGCCCGCCGCCGCATGCTGATGCTGCGCGACGTGCAGCCGGTGGACTTCGAGCAGGGCAACCTCGACCCCGCTCACACCGCCCGCGCGGCGCTCCAGCACCTGTTCGCGCTGGGCAAGCTGGTCAAGGGCGACCGCGTCATCCTGACCCACGGCGACCACATCGGCCGCGGCGGTGGCACCAACACGCTGAAGCTGCTGGTCGTCGGCGACGACGGCATCGCCGACAGCCTGCGCGACCTCTGATCGACCCGCCGCGGACGCATGCCTCATACGCAGCGCATGCGTCCGCGGGGTTAAACTCGACGCCCTGGTTACCTACCGAGGGCGTCATGATCCGTATCTCTTCCCGCACCGGCGCCATTGCCGCCGCCGTCCTCCTCCTGGCCGCGGGCACCGCCCAGGCGCAGAACCTCCGCCGCGTCGCTCCGGAGCGACTGACCGGCTACTGGTACCTCACCAACAAGTCCGTCAGCCCCGACGTGCCGAACACGGGCAAGAACCTCAACCAGCCCACCTGTGTAGCCGTCAGCTACATGATCGGCTCGGACGGTCGCACGCAGAATGCAAGGATCGAGAAGGTCGAACCCCAGGGTGACCTCGGCCAGGTCGGCGTCAGCATCGTCAACCAGCTGGTCTACGTGAAGGGCAACCAGAACGGCACGGCCGTGCCCGTGCAGACCTACTACGTCACCGGGTTCAATCTTCCGGAAGACCCCGCCGCCAAGGCGACCATCCTGGCCAAGTGCAAGCTGCCGGGTTACGACCAGACCAGTTGATCGCAGCGCACAACGGCATTCACGGCGCGCGGCCCTATACTCCGCCGGTTTCAGTCATCGCTTCGCCCCTGAAGAAGGGGCATACCACTAACATCATGGAGTTGTCATGAGCATCGAAAACCTCGAACAGATCGCGCAAGCGATGGTCGCCCCGGGCAAGGGCATCATCGCCATCGACGAGTCGACCAACACCATCAAGAAGCGTTTCGACAGCGTCGGCATCGAGAACACCGAGGAAAACCGGCGCGCCTACCGCGAGCTGCTGCTCACGACGCCCAACCTGGGCGACCATATCTCCGGCGCCATTCTTTTCGACGAGACGATCCGCCAGAAGACCAAGGACGGCGTGCCGTTCACCGAGGTCATGAAGAAGAACGGCATCATCCCGGGTATCAAGGTCGACAAGGGCCCGGTGCCGCTGGCCGGTTTTCCGGGCGACGTGATCACCGAAGGCCTGGATGGTCTGCGCGAGCGCCTGAAGGAATACGCCCAGCTCGGCGCCCAGTTCGCCAAGTGGCGCGCCGTGATCAACATCACCGACGACAACCCGAGCTCCACGGCCATCGAGGCCAACGCCCATGCGCTGGCCCGTTATGCGGCCCTGTGCCAGGAAGCCGGCATCGTGCCGATGGTCGAGCCGGAAGTGGTGATGGACGGCGCCGATAGCACGCACGACCTCGAGGTCAGCTACGAAGTGCACGAAGCCGTGCTGCGCAGCCTGTTCAACGCCCTCTACGAGCAGAATGTCATGCTCGAAGGCACCATCCTCAAGATCAGCATGGTGATCCCGGGCAAGAACGCCCCGGAAGAAAGCCAGGTCGATGCCGAGGACGTGGCCGATGCCACCGTCCGCGTCCTCAAGACCACGGTGCCGGCGACGCTACCGGGCATCGTGTTCCTCTCCGGCGGCCAGGAAGATACCCAGGCCACCGAAAACCTCAACGAGATCAACAAGCTCGGTCCGCACCCCTGGCCGGTGAGCTTCTCGTACGGCCGTGCCATGCAGGCTGAAGCCCTAGCGCTGTGGGCCAAGGACATCAAGGGCAACGTGGCCGCCGCCCAGAAGATCGTGCTGGAGCGCGCCAAGGAGAACGGCGAGGCCGCCCTGGGGCGTTGGAAGAAACGCGCCTAACCCGATCCTGAACGATTGAAAGAGGCGCCCTCCGGGGCGCCTCTTTTTTTTTGTGGCGCGGCCGTTAACTGACGGAATCCACATATTCGGCAACTTTGTGCATTTCCTTGCCGTATATGTGGCAGTCCTCAGCCTGAGGACGGCGGGTCTTCCCCCTGGAAGCCCGATCCAGCGGCAGCGGAGCAAGGTTGATGAATCGTAAGAAAGGGACCGCCTGGGCGGCGGTCATGGGTACCCTGGCACTGGCCGGGGTCATGGTTTGGCAGGCGTCAGGCGCGACCGATCCCGGTAGTCGTCCCCCCATCGCCGCGTCACCGGCCGCAGCCGCTTCCGTCGTAGCGCCCATCGTATCGACACCGCTTCGTCCCCTGGCTGCGAACGCCGCCCCCGGCGCCGCCGGCTCGGCCATGACGTCGTCCGCCCATGCGACCGCGCCGACGGGCGAGCTGTTCTCGTATTCGGCGACGGAGACGCCCCGCCGGGAAGGGCCGTACACCTACTATCCGGTCGATATCGACGTGGACCAGGTGCTCGCCTCCGCCTTGTCGGGCCACCTCGCGTTCACTGCGCCGGACGGCTCGCAGGTCGCCCTGGATTACGACAGGCACATCACCCACGAGGACGGGAACTGGACCTGGGTCGGCCGCAAGGACGGCGGTACGACGGGCCAGGACGCCGTGATCACCTTCGGTCCCGATGCCACCTACGGCGTGTTGCCGTCGTCGAACGGGCAGCAATTGCGCATCGCCACGCTCGGCGGCAAGACCTACGTGAGCAGCGCGCCTTTCAGCCAGCTGCAGCAAGGCATTCGTGCCGGTGGCGATACGGTGGTCAAGGCGGCCGACGAGGCCGCCGAGACGACCGGATCGCAGGCACCCGTCACGGCCGCGGCCTCCTCGTCGACCGCTGCGCCCGTCGACGTCCTGATCGGCTACTCCAGCGGCTATCGCGCGTACCTGGGCAGCGCCTCGGCGGTGACGACGCGCCTGACCAACCTGATCGACGTGGCCAACCGCGGCCTGGCCAACTCGGGCGTCACCACCGCCTCGTTCCGCCTGGTCGGTAGCCTGGAAGTGAACTACGCGGACAATACGGACAACGGCACGGCGCTGAGCGACCTGGCCTCGACCTCGGCGTCCTCGCCGCTGGCGGCCGTGCGTGCCGCCCGCAAGCAGTACGGTGCCGACCTGGTGTCCTTCATGCGTCGCTATGCCTCGGGCCAGAACGGCTGCGGCCTGGCGTATATCCCGCAGGCCCCCTACAACACCAATGGCCGCGACCAGACTTTCTCGGTCGTCGGTGACGGCAGCATCGACCTGGGCGGCGGCAGCTATTCCTATTGCCCGGACACCTCGCTGGCTCACGAAATGGGCCACAACCTGGGTGCGCAGCACAACACGCAGACCAACTCGACCGGCGCGCTGTATCCGTACTCGTACGGCTATCGGAACGACAGCGCCAACTTCTACGACATTATGTCGTACGGCCAGAGCGGCCAGGAAGCCGAGCTCATGTACTCGACGCCCGATGTGTCCACCTGCAAGGGCCTGCCCTGCGGTGTGGCCAATGCCGCGGACGTGGCGCGCACGTTCCGCGAGACCATGGTGACCGCCATGAATTTCCGCGCGACCGTGGTCGCCGATCCGACCTCGAATGCGCCCGGCCAGTTGACCCTGGCGAACGGCACGGGTCGCTGCCTCGATGTATCCAACGGCAGCACCAATAACGGCGCTCCCATGCAGATGTGGGCCTGCAACGGGCTGCGGCAGCAGCAGTGGGGTTCGCAGGCCGATACCCGCGCCATATATAGCCTCGGCACATCCATGGTGCTTGATGCCGCAGGCTATGGCACGAGCAATGGCACCCCTTTGCAGTTGTGGAGCGAATCGTCCACGACCAATCAGGCTTGGACGTTCACCCATGCTTCGCTGGTTACCAACGGCGGCCGTGTGGTCGACTCCATCGGATTCGGCACGGCCAACGGTTCGCTGTTCCAGTTGTACGACGACGGTGGTACGTCGAATCAGCGCTTCACCTTCGATCCCTCCGTTGGTGAGTTGGTTAGTGACACGGGGCGCTGCCTCGACGTACAGGGGTACGGAACCGCCAACGGTACCCGCGTGCAGCTTTGGGATTGCACGCACACGGACAACCAGAAGTGGAAGCTTGGCCCGAACGGTAGCTTCGTGGGTTACGGCGGCAACTGTCTGGAGGCGGCCGATGGCGGCACCGCGAACGGAACCGTCATCCGCATGTGGCAGTGCAATGCCCAGCCCAACCAGAAATGGCGCATCCGCGGCGAAGTCCGCGGCACGCAGAGCAATCTCTGCCTCGACGACCCGTCCGGCGGCCAGAACAACGGCTCGCGCCTGCAGCTGTACGCCTGCCTGGGCAACGACCACCAGCGTTGGGAATACCAGCCCAACTGATGGATAAAAGAAAAGGAGCCGCGACGGCGACGTCGCGGCTCCTTTGTTTTACGTGGATCTATATCTGGAACAGGTACTTAGAAGCGGTATTCACCGGCAAGCGAAACGATGCCCGTGGAGCGCTTGATACCGCGGGAGACTTCACCCGTGGCGTTGTTACGCACCTTGCCTGCGTCGGCGTGGAAGTAGTCATACGCCGCACCCACGCTGAAGTGCTCGTTGATGTCCCAACCGGTACCGACACCGCCGTACCAGCTACCACGGGAGGCGCTGCCGCCGCTCGAGAAGCCGAGGTCTTCGCTGACGCTGTTGTTGTAGTTCTGGTTGTTGTCGTTGGCGCGGAAGTAACCGCCGTGCGCGCTGAGGTACCAGCCCTGCACGAGGTTGATCTTGCCGTTCACACCGACCATCCAGCCGCGCAGCGCGTTGCGCGTGCCCTTCTGGTCGACGTCCTGGCCGTTCTCGAAGACGTTCTTCACGCGGTAGTTGCCCAGATCGGCATAACCGGCTTCAAGGCCGAGACCCAGATCCGGGCCGACCTTCCAGCGGTAGCCGCCCAGCAGGCCGTAACCGGTGCGACGGTCCTTGTTCCCCTTGAGGAAGTTGAAGCCGCCGTTGTTGCCGTCACCGAAACCACCGTTGTCGCTGCCGTTGGTACGGCCAGCCTGAGCGGCGATGAACCAGTTGCCGCTGCCCACGGACTGGCTGGGCTGGTAGTTACCGCTGACGGCGGTGTTGGAATCCTGTGCGAAAGCCGGAATGGCTGCGAACGAAGCGCAAGAAACTGCAAGGGCAAGAGCTGCCTTTTTCATGGGGTATTCCTCTTATTGTCGGGGCGACCATCGTCGTGTGTGGGGAGGGGGCGACGACGGCTTGTGGCTATTAGAGGCCTTCGTACCTGAAGAAATTCAGAAACCGGTGTTAAAACATTAAGGCTTGGTTAACTTCCCTGCCGTGGCATGAACGTCCACGACAAGCTCATGCCCGATGCGCGACAATCACCGTTTGTCCGCCCTTGCTAACTGGAGAATGCCGATGACGACACGCCGCGAACGCGCAAACGCGATCCGCGCCCTGGCCATGGACGGTGTCCAAGCCGCCAATTCGGGCCATCCGGGCATGCCCATGGGCATGGCCGACATCGCCGAGGTCCTGTGGGGCGACTTCCTCCACCACAACCCGACCAACCCGCACTGGCCCAACCGCGACCGCTTCGTCCTATCCAACGGCCACGGCTCCATGCTGCAGTACGCCCTGCTGCACCTGACCGGCTACGACCTCGGCATCGAGGATCTGAAGCACTTCCGTCAGCTCGGTTACCGCACTGCGGGTCACCCGGAATACCACCATACGCCCGGCGTGGAGACCACCACCGGTCCACTCGGCCAGGGCCTCGCGAACGCCGTGGGCTTCGCGATCGCGGAGGAAGTCCTCGCCGCGCGCTTCAATCGCCCCGGTCACGAGATCGTCGACCACCATACCTTCGTGTTCGCGGGCGACGGCTGCCTCATGGAAGGCATCTCGCACGAGGTCTGCTCGCTGGCCGGCACGCTGAAGCTCGGCAAGCTGGTCGCGATCTACGACGACAACGGCATCTCGATCGACGGCGAAGTCCACGACTGGTTCACCGACAACACCGCCGAGCGCTTTCGCGCTTACGGCTGGAACGTCGTGGTGGGCGATGACGACAAGCCGGTCGACGGCCATGACGGCGAGGCCATCAAGAAGGCCATCGCCGCAGCGACGTCGCAGCACGAGAAGCCCTCGCTGATCATCTGCAAGACCGTGATCGGCTTCGGTTCGCCCAACAAGGAAGGCAAGGAGTCCTCGCACGGCGCGGCCCTGGGCGCGGACGAGGTCAAGCTGACGCGCGAGCGCCTGGGCTGGAACTACGGTCCGTTCGAGATTCCGCAGGACATCTACGATTCGTGGTCCGCCAAGGACACCGGTGCGCAGAGCGAAAAGGCCTGGAACGAGAAGTTCGATGCCTACGCCAAGGCCTTCCCGGAACTGGCGGCCGAGTTCAAGCGCCGCACTTCGGGCGAGCTGCCGGGCAACTGGAAGAAGGATTCCGACGCCTACATCGCCAAGCTGCAGGCAGAGGGTCCCGTGGTCGCCTCGCGCAAGGCGTCGCAGATGGCGCTGGACGCCTTCGGCCCGCTGCTGCCCGAGCTGATCGGCGGCTCCGCCGACCTGGCGCCGTCCAACCTGACCATCTGGAAGGGCTCGAAGAACATCGCCGACGGCGGTGAGCAGGGCAACTACATCCATTACGGCGTGCGCGAGTTCGGCATGTCGGCCATTTCCAACGGCATCGCCCTGCATGGCGGCTTCGTGCCGTACGACGCCACGTTCCTGGTTTTCTCCGACTACGCGCGCAACGCCGTGCGCATGTCGTGCCTGATCCCGGCCCACGCCATCCATGTCTACACGCACGATTCGATCGGCCTGGGCGAAGACGGCCCGACCCACCAGCCGGTGGAGCACCTGGGCTCGCTGCGCCTGATCCCGAACAATCGCGTATGGCGTCCGGCCGATGCCGTGGAGTCGGCCGTGTCGTGGCAGCAGGCCATCGAGCGCAAGGGCAACCCCTCGTGCCTGATCTTTTCGCGGCAGAACCTCAAGCACAATCCGCGCACGGAAGAGCAGGTGGCCAACATCGCCAAGGGCGGCTACGTGCTCTGGGAATCGGCGGAGAAGTTCAAGGCGATCATCATCGCCACGGGCTCGGAAGTCGGCCTGGCCGTCGAGGCCGCCCAGGCCCTCGGCGATCAGGGCATCCCGGTGCGCGTCGTGTCCATGCCGTGCACCGAGGAATTCGATGCCCAGTCGGCCGAATACCGTGAAGGCGTGCTGCCCTCGTGGTGCCGCGCGCGCGTGGCGGTCGAAGCCGCCAGCGTCGATTTCTGGGGCAAGTACGTCGGCCTTGACGGCACGACGGTGGGCATGACCACCTTCGGCGCCTCCGGCCCGATCGACAAGCTGTACGAGCACTTCGGCATCACCACCACGGCCGTGGTGGATGCGGTGAAGCGCGTGACCAAGTAAGGCGACATCGCCTGGTCGAGAAAAGCCCCCGCAAGGGGGCTTTTTTTTGGCTTGATGCTGAGGCCGCCGTTCGTAATCACGTCGATGAGGCGCTGGGTGGTTTACCCTCTTCGCTCAAACAGCGTCGCATGACGCCGAACTCGCTTCTGAACTTGTCATCGCGTAGTTTCGCCAGAGGCAGAGAGTAGCGGCTCAGCAGGCAAAATCGCTCGCCGCTTGCCGATGTCTCCGGTGTCGTCATGCCCGATTCTTGTGGCATATCCTGTGGCCTCTAAGGCGAGCACGGCGACGCGCATCGCCCATTCGGTTGCCACATGATGGCGACGCGGTGCCGGGAATGCGCCAGCGATGGATCGCCGAGTGAGCTCCCTTGCCGATGTCGTGTTTGCATGCCGAGGAGTCGGTAGGGAACGCAAGGATGAGCGCGCCCACGGGTATTCGACGGGTACGCTGGCCGATGTCGTGAACACGCCGTCGGCCAGGCAAGCGGATGGGAAAGAGAGCGAGCTTGTCAGCACGCTGATTACCACGTGGCGAAATGGCATGGGGAGTTCCTGGGAAGACGCCTGAGTGATCGTCGCCCCGTGAAACTAGCCAGCCTGTCGATCGAAGAACATCGCCTATGTCCTTTGTATCGCTTGCGAATATCGCCTGGCGGTGTGTAGGCAAAGATGCGCCCTTGCGCACTCCGTGTCTCGGACACCGCCCGTTGACTCAAATCGCTGCGATGGTGCCTGCCAAGGCTGCGATATCCATCGGGCTCTCGACGACCTTCCAGGCACCGGCCTTTTCCAGCTCCGCACGATCCCCAAAGCCCCAGAGCACGCCGATGCCACGCACGCCATTGGCAACGGCGCCGTCGATATCGAAATGACGGTCGCCGATCATCAGCACGTCATCGACACCTTTCCCGAAATCGAGCACCGCGGCGCTGATCATCTCCGCCTTCTCGCTTTTTGCCGAGGACGGGTCGGGTGCGTATACCTGCTCGAACGCCTCGCCGAAGGGCAGGTGGGCGACGATGGGCTCGGCGTGTGGACGCACCTTGCTGGTGACGACGGCGAGTCGATGGCCGGCGCCGACCAGGGCGGCGATCAGTTCCGGGATGCCCGGATACACGGTGTGTTCGGACCAGCCGATGTCGTGGAAGCGTTGCGAGTATGCCTCCACGGCTTTTTCGACGCGCTCGCTGTCATGGTCCAGGAGTGGGCCGAAGCTCACCCGCAGAGGGGGCCCGATCCAGGCGCGCAGCGCATCGTCATCCGGTGCCTCGGCGCCAACGCTCGCCATGGCATGGCGAACGCCGGCGAAGATGCCGATCTGGGAGTCGATGAGCGTGCCGTCCAGGTCGAAAAGGATCAGCATCAGTTCGCGTCCGCCCGCGCCTCGAGAGCGGCCACGGCCGGCAGTTCCTTGCCTTCGAGGAATTCGAGGAAGGCGCCGCCGCCGGTCGAGATGTACGATACGCCGTCTTCGATGCCGTACTTGTCGACGGCGGCGAGGGTATCGCCGCCACCGGCGATGGAGAACGCGCTGGACGCGGCGATGGCGCGCGCCAGCGTCTCGGTACCCTTGCCGAAGGCGTCGAATTCGAACACGCCGACCGGACCGTTCCAGACCACGGTGCCGGCCTTGGCGATGAGGTCGGCGTAGCGCTTAGCGGTGTCCGGGCCGATATCGAGGATCATCTCGTCGTCGGCCACCTCGTCCACGGGCTTCACCGTGGCCTTGGCGTCGGCGGCGAACGCCGTGGCCACCACGACATCGGTCGGCACCGGTACTTCTGCGCCGCGCGCCTTGGCGTCGGCCATGATCTTCTTCGCCGTATCCAGCAGGTCGGCCTCGACCAGCGATTTGCCGACCTTGTGCCCCGCGGCGAGGATGAACGTGTTGGCGATGCCACCGCCCACGATCAGCTGCTCCACGCGGCCCACCAGGTTTTGCAGCAGTTCGAGCTTGGTCGATACCTTGGAGCCGGCGACGATGGCCAGTAGCGGCTTCTTTGGGTTCTGCAGGGCCTTGCCCAGCGCATCCAGTTCTTTGGCCAGCAGTGGGCCGGCGGCGGCCACGGGCGCGAAGCGGATGACGCCATGGGTCGACGCCTGCGCGCGATGCGCAGTGCCGAAGGCATCCATGACGAAGATGTCGCACAGGGCGGCATACTGCTTCGACAGGGCTTCGTCGTCCTTGCCCTCGCCCACGTTCATGCGGCAGTTCTCCAGCACGACGACCTCGCCTTCGGCCACATCCACGCCGCCCAGGTAGTCACGAACGAGGCGCACGTCGGTGCCGAGCTTCTCGCCGAGCCACGCGGCGACCGGCTTGAGTGAGGACGCTTCGTCGAACGCACCTTCCTTCGGCCGGCCCAGGTGCGAGATGACCATGACCCTGGCACCGGCGTCGCGCGCCGCCACGATGGTGGGCAGCGAGGCGTCCAGGCGCTGGGTGGAGGTGATCCTGCCATTCTCGACGGGCACGTTCAGGTCTTCGCGGATGAGGACTCGCTTGCCCTTGAGGTCGAGGTCTTGCATGCGGATGACGGACACGGTGGGTCTCCAGCTGGCGGTCGAGAAGAATCCCCCATTGTCCGCGCCCGGGGTGGATGGGCGCAAACGGTGACGGGCTAGAATCGGCCCGTCCCCGCCCGGAAACCCCCGCCATGGCCCTCGTCCTCTACACGTACTGGCGCTCCAGCGCCGCCTACCGCGTACGCATCGCCCTCCAGCTCAAGGGGTTGGCCTACGAGTCGCGGCCGGTGCACCTCGTCAACGACGGCGGCGAGCACCTGAAGCCGGCCTATCGCGCGTTGTCGCCACAGGGCCAGCTGCCGACGCTTATCGACGGCGACCGCACGTTGCGCCAGTCCATGGCGATCCTGGAATACCTGGATGAGACTCGCCCGGACCCCGCCCTGATGCCGCCCGATGCGCAGGGCAGGGCGAAGGTGCGCGAACTGATGCAGGCCGTGGGGACGGATATCCATCCGCTGGGCAACCTGCGGGTGCTCAGGGCGATCGAAGCGGAGTTCGGCGCGGACCAGGCGGCGAAGGAGGCCTGGTCACGTCGCTGGATCGCACATGGCTTCGACGGGCTGGAAGCCCTGCTGGCCGAGGGGGACGCGGGGACATTCAGTTACGGCGACTCACCGACCCTGGCGGACTGTTGCCTGGTGCCGCAGCACTACAACGCCGTGCGCTGGGGCGTGGATCTGGCGCCGTATCCGACGATTCGCCGGGTGGTGCAAGCCTGCCAGGGGCTGGAGGCCTTTCAGAAGGCGGCGCCTGAGGTGCAGACTGACGCTCCGGTGACCTGATTCGCCCACATCGTGGGCTCCTACCGGGGGTCTGGGGGTCTGGGGGTCGGTATCGCGCACATCGTGCGCTCCTACGGCCATTCACTGTAGGAGCGCACGATGTGCGCGATCCACAATGCGCGGGATCCTGCCCTGCCGCCAGACGCCGGCCTAGACCCCAATCCCGTACGGATCGCTGGAAGCAAACTCGTTGCCGGTCGCCCCCTCGGACAGGCGGATCTTCAACGCCAGGCCATCGCGGGAATCCGCCTTGTTCAGGCATTCCTCCAGCGTGATCTTGTCTTCCTTGTAGAGGCGATAGAGCGACTGGTCGAAGGTCTGCATGCCTTCCTGCAGGCTGCGGTCCATGGCGTCCTTCACCTCGTGGATCTGGCCGCGGCGGATCATGTCGCGGATCAGCGGCGTGTTGAGGAGTACCTCGGTGGCCGGCATGCGGCGGCCGTCCTTGCCGATCACCAGGCGCTGGCTGATCACCGCGCGCAGGTTCAGGGCCAGGTTCATCAGGACGTTCTTGTGCGCGGCTTCCGGGAAGAAGTTGAGGATGCGCTCCAGGGTCTGGTCGGCGTTGTTCGAATGCAGCGTGGCGAGGCACAGGTGGCCGGTCTCGGAGAACGAGATGGCCGCTTCCATGGTCTCGGTATCGCGGATCTCGCCGATCATGATGACGTCCGGCGCCTCGCGCATCGCGTTCTTCAAGGCCTCGTGGTAGCTGTGGGTGTCGAGACCCACCTCGCGCTGGTTCACGATGGACCGCTTGTGCCGGTGCAGGTATTCGATCGGGTCCTCGATGGTGAGGATGTGGCCCGAACTGTTGTTGTTGCGGTGGTCGAGCATGGCCGCCAGGGTGGTGGACTTGCCCGAGCCCGTGGCCCCCACGACCAGGATGAGGCCGCGCGGCTCCATGATCAGCTCACGGAAGATGGTGGGCAGCTGCAGCTCTTCCAGCGAGGGGATCTCGCTCTTGATGGCACGGATGACCATGCCGATCTCGCCGCGCTGCTTGAACACGTTGATGCGGAAGCGCCCGGCTTCCTTCACGGCCAGGGCCATGTTCAGTTCCAGGTCGCGCTCGAACTGGGGCACCTGGCCCTCGTCCATGAGCGAGTAGGCGATCTTCTTCACCATGCCCGCGGGCAGGCCGGTGTTGCCCAACGGGTAGAGCTTGCCTTCCACCTTGATGTTCACCGGGGCACCCGTCGTCAGGAACATATCCGACGCGCCCTTGTCCACCATCAGCTTCAGGAAATAACCGATATCCACCTAAACCCCCGGACGTTCATTACAATCGAGTCGAGGTCAGCCCCTGACCCTATATATATATCGACAATATCTCGCAAATCTGTAAGAGGAACGAGTGATGGTGCACAACTTGCCGTCGAAAGCCCTTTCCAAGGGCCGCCGACTCCTTGCCCTGGCCGCTCTCGGCCTGGCAGTCATGACGATCGCCGGCTGTGCCAGTGTCCCTCCGCCCGATGGCTCGATGAACCAGGCACTGGCCCAGTTGCAGGCCGCCCGGGATGCCGGGGCGGCCGATTACGCGCCGGTGGACCTGGACTACGCCCAGAGCAAGTTCCGCCAGGCGCAGGCCGCCATGGCCAGCCGTAAATACGACGAGGCGGCCGTGCTCGCCGACGAGTCGCGTGCGGACAGCGAACTGGCCCGTGCCAAGGCCCGCCTGGGAGCCGCCCGTGCCCAGAACACGACCAAGAGCAAGGAAAACTCACGCATGCGTGTCGAGATGATCGACAACCATGCCAACGACACGGTGCCCATCCCGTCCAATGTGCAGGAGTCGGAATCGGTGCTGCCCGAGCCCACGAACACCACCCCGCCGCCCGTGGGGGGGCAGACCCAGCCGCTGAACGATCCGTCCGGCAGCCAGATCCAGCCGTCCAACCCCCAGGGAGGCCAGTGATGAAGCGTTCCACCCTCCTTACCTCGGCCCTTGCCTTCGCGCTCGCGGCCGGCAGCGCCATGGCCGCCACGGACGACCTGGACATCCGTCGTCTCAATTCCAGCCTGGACCAGCTCTCCTCCGACCCCGTGCTGGGCAGCTACGCGCAGGCCGAGCAGGCGCGCGCCCGCGAGGCCATCAACCAGATGGGCCAGTTCCGTCCCAAGGACAAGGAACACGCCCATTACCTCTACGTGGCCGAGCGCCGCGTGGATATCGCCAAGGCCATGGCCCAGTACCAGGATGCCCAGGCCAAGAGCGCCCAGCTCGACCGTGAGCACGACGCCATCCTGCTGGAGGCGAGCCGGCTGGATGCCGAGATGGCCCGCCGCCAGCTCGAGCAGCAGCGCGCCCAGAACCAGATGATCCAGGAAGAGGCCGCCCGCCTGCAGCAGCAGGGCGTGGAATATTCCCAGGCGCTGGACCAGGCCAAGGCCGAGGGTGACAAGGCCAGGCAGGTCGCCGCGGCGCAGGCCAAGGTGGCCAACGCGGCCAAGAAGCAGGCCGCACTGGCCGAGGCGGCCGCACGTGCCATGCGCGACATGAACTCCTCCGATGGCGGTGCGCCCGCACCGACCCCGAAGAAGCCCAAAAAGTCGAACGGCAACTAAATCGCGTTTTTATGCGTTTTTAGGCGTGTAATGTGAGAAAAATCGCCCTTGCACGGCTCCGGTGAGCGGAGTAGCTTCGGTATCCCGTCACCGGAAAAACACGGTGGCGGTCCTGCCGGAGCCGTGCAACGCAGCGACCGCATGGCTCCCCTCACGACCGGCCCGCGCTGCGGGCCGATCCCACCGCGAGGAGTTTGCAATGTTCGAAAACCAGCAGCGTGACGACGTCGAGAAGTTCATCCACGCCAACGCGGAAACCCGTCGTCTCTTCTATCACCACCAGGAACTCGATACCAAGTTGCATGACGCCAACATCGGCTGTCTGCCTATCGATGACGCCAGCCTGGCGGGCCTCAAGAAAGAAAAGCTGCAGGCCAAGGAAAAGCTCCAACGAATGTGGGATAGCTGGCAACGGTCTCCACACTGAGCCCTGACCCGGCTCCATCGACCGACGGGCGCCGCAAGGCGCCCGTTTTCGTTCCATCGACCGGGTCGTCGCGCCCGGGTTGTACCTACGCCATTACGGGTCGGCCGATCGGCCGGGCATCGGTTCACCGGCTCACCCTTTATGATGGGCGCCCAGAGGGCGAGGTCGAAGGGGCCACGCCGCAAAAACACGATGGAGTTCCAATGACTGTTCATGACAGCGTCCTCGACCTGATCG
Source organism: Luteibacter sp. ME-Dv--P-043b (assembly GCF_030209605.1). NCBI lineage: Bacteria > Pseudomonadati > Pseudomonadota > Gammaproteobacteria > Lysobacterales > Rhodanobacteraceae > Luteibacter > Luteibacter sp. ME-Dv--P-043b. The sequence continues at coordinate 59,578 of NZ_JARVRT010000032.1, read as the reverse complement.
GTCACACCCCGATGGTGCGCGCCCAGCGCCTGGACGCAGGTCCGTGCGAGCTGTTCCTCAAGCTCGAGAGTGCGAATCCCGGTGGTTCGGTCAAGGATCGCATCGGCATGTCGATGATCGAAGGCGCCGAACGCGCCGGGAAGATCAAGCCGGGCGACACCCTGGTGGAAGGTACGGCGGGCAACACCGGCCTGGGCCTGGCGCTGGTCGCCCAGCAGAAGGGCTACCGGCTGGTCCTGGTGGTGCCGGACAAGATGAGCCGCGAGAAGATCTTCAACCTCAAGGCGATGGGCGCTGAGGTGGTGCTGACCCGTTCCGATGTCGCCAAGGGCCACCCCGAGTACTACCAGGACATGGCCGAGCGCATTGCGCGCGAAACCCCGGGTGCCTACTTCATCAACCAGTTCGGCAACCCCGACAATCCCTTGGCGCACACGCAGACTACCGGTCCTGAGATCCTGGAGCAGATGGGTGGCGACGTGGATGCGATCGTGGTGGGCTGTGGGTCCTCTGGCACCGTGAGCGGGCTCACTGCCTACCTCAAGGAGCACTCGCCGAAGACGCGGATCATCCTGGCCGATCCGGTCGGCTCCATCCTGGCGCAATACATCAACGAGGGCATCCTCTCGGAGAAGTCCGGCAGCTGGATGGTCGAAGGTATCGGCGAGGATTTCCTCCCCTCGATCAGCGACTTCTCGCTCGTGGAGAAGGCCTTCGCCATCACCGACAAGGAAAGCTTCCTCGCCGCGCGCGAGTTGCTGTCGAAGGAAGGCGTGCTGGGCGGCTCGTCCACCGGCACGCTGCTGGCAGCGGCTCTGAAGTACTGCCGCGAGCAGGCCAAGCCCAAGCGGGTGGTCACGCTGGTCTGCGATACCGGCAACAAGTACCTGTCGAAGATGTACAACGACTACTGGATGCTGGACAACGGGTTCCTCGAGCGCGAGCGCTACGGTGACCTGCGCGACCTGATCCTGCGTCCTTACGCACAGCGCGACACGGTGGTGATCAAGCCCGACGACATGCTGATTACGGCGTACAACCGCATGAAGCTGTACGACGTGTCGCAGCTGCCGGTGATGCAGGGCGATCGCATCGTCGGCATCCTCGACGAATCCGACGTCCTGCTGCACGTGCATGCGGACGAATCGAAGTTCCGCGACCCGGTGTCCACCGCGATGATGGCGTCGCCCGAAATGCTCCAGGTCAGGGAGCCGATCGAGGCGCTCCTGCCCGTGTTCGAGAAAGGTCATGTCGCCATCGTCGTCGACGGGGAGCAGTTCCTCGGCCTCATCACGCGGATCGACCTGCTCAACTACCTGCGTCGCAAAGTCAACTAAGGCCAAGGGGAAGCGTCATGTGTGGAATCGTCGCCGCTGTCGCGCAGCGTGATATCGCGCCCATCCTCATCGCAGGCCTGAAAGCCCTCGAATACCGGGGTTACGACTCCGCGGGCATGGCCATCGCGGATGGCGGCCAGATCCGCCGCGTCCGTGCCAAGGGCAAGGTGCGCGAGATGGAGGCCTTGTACGACGCGGACCCGGTACCCGGCGGGACCGGCATCGCGCACACGCGCTGGGCCACGCACGGCGTGCCCAGCGAGCACAACGCGCATCCGCATGTGCAGGGCCGCATCGCCATCGTGCACAACGGCATCATCGAGAACTACGCCTCCCTGCGTGAGCGCCTCAAGGCGCAGGGTCGCGTGTTTCATTCGGAAACGGACACCGAGGTGATGGGTGCCGTGATCGACGAACATGTGCAGTCCGGCAAGCCATTGCGCGAAGCGGTCACCGCCGCCGTGCGCGAACTGGAAGGTGCCTATGCCATCGCGGTGATGAGCCTGGACGAACCCGAGCGGGTCGTCGGTGCCCGTCGCGGTTGCCCACTGCTGGTGGGCATCGGCATCGGCGAGCATTTCCTCGGCTCCGACGCGCAGGCACTCATCAAGGTCACCAACCGGATGATGTACCTGGAAGAAGACGACGTGGTCGAGATCACGCGGGAAACCGTGGAGGTGTTCGGCCTGGACGGCCAGCGCGTGGACCGCACGGCCCACGAAAGCGAGATCAGCGCCGACTCGGTGGAGCGGGGCGAATACCGCCACTACATGCAAAAGGAGATCTTCGAGCAGCCGCGCGCCGTGGCCGACACCCTGGAAGGTCGTATCGGTCCGCATGGCGTGTTGCCGAACATCTTCGGCATCGATGCCGACCCGATCCTCGACAAGACCCGTGGCATTCATATCGTCGCTTGCGGCACCAGCTATCACGCCGGCATGGTCGCCAAGTACTGGATCGAGGAACTGGCACGCATCCCCGTCGTAGTTGAGGTGGCCAGCGAGTACCGTTACCGCGACGTGGTCGTGCCGGAGAACACCCTGTTCGTCGCGGTGTCGCAGTCCGGCGAAACCGCCGATACCCTGGCCGCCATGCGCGAGTCCCGTCGTCGCGGCTACCTTGCCACGTTCGCCATCTGCAACGTACCCGAGTCCTCGGTGGTGCGTGAATCCGACCTGCGCCTGATGACCCGCGCGGGCCCGGAGATCGGCGTGGCCTCGACCAAGGCCTTTACCACCCAGCTCACCGCGTTCGCGCTACTGGCGTTGGATCTGGGTCGGCGCCGTGGCCTGGATGAAACCAAGTACCTGGCGCACTGCAAGGAACTGCAGTCGCTGCCGCGCTACATCGAGAACGCGCTGAAGAGCGAGCCCGAGATCATCCGGATCGCCGACCATTTCGCTGCCAAGCAGCATGCGCTATTCCTCGGGCGCGGCGCGCAGTTCCCGGTGGCGCTGGAGGGTTCGCTCAAGCTCAAGGAAATCTCCTATATCCACGCGGAGGCCTATCCCGCGGGCGAGCTCAAGCACGGCCCGCTGGCGCTGGTGGACGAGAACATGCCGATCGTGGCGGTGGCGCCCAACGGGCCCTTGCTGGACAAGCTGAAATCCAACCTGCAGGAAGTACGCGCCCGCGGCGGCGAGCTGATCGTCTTCGCCGATGAGCGTGCGGAGCTGGATGCGGATGCCGACCATATCGCCACGGTGCGTGTGGACGGCGGTGGCGATCTGATCGCCCCGGCGGTCTTTACCATCCCGATGCAACTGCTGGCGTACCACGTCGCGGTGATGCGTGGCACGGATGTAGACCAGCCACGGAACCTGGCCAAGTCGGTGACGGTGGAATGACCGTATGACGTGTTTCAAGGCATACGACATCCGCGGCCGCGTCCCGGATGAACTCAACGAGGACATGGCGTACCGTATCGGGCGGGCGTGTGCGCGGACCCTGGGCGAGGGCGTCGTGGTCGTGGGCTACGACATCCGCGTCGACAGCCCGGCGTTCGCGGCCGCGGTAGTGCGCGGTCTGAACGATGAAGGTCGGGACGCCATCGACATCGGCTTGTGCGGCACGGAGGAAGTCTATTTCCATACGTTCCACCGCCAGGTCGCCGGCGGCATCATGGTAACGGCCAGCCACAATCCCATCGACTACAACGGCATGAAGTTGGTGCGCGAGGGTGCGCGGCCTATCAGCGGCGACACGGGGCTGCGCGATATCGAGCGGATGGTGGAGGCCGATGACTTCGGCGACGCTTCCACGATGCGCGGCAAGGTGGTTCACGACCACGACAAGTCGGCTTACATCGCGCATCTGCTCGGCTACATCGATCCGAAGGCCCTGCGGCCCTTGAAGATCGTGGTGAACGCGGGTAACGGCGGGGCCGGTGCGATCGTGGACCTGCTGGCGCCCCATCTCCCGTTCGACTTCGTTCGCATCCATCACGCCCCGGACGGCACGTTTCCGAACGGCATTCCCAACCCGTTGCTGCCGGAGAATCGCAGCGCGACGGCGCAAGCGGTCGTGGCCCATGGTGCCGACCTGGGCCTTGCATGGGACGGCGACTTCGATCGCTGCTTCTTCTTCGATGCGCAGGGAAACTTCATCGAGGGCTACTACATCGTCGGGCTGCTGGCCGCGCAGCTGCTCGAGAAACAGTCGGGTGCGAAGATCATCCACGACCCGAGGCTTACCTGGAACACCATCGACATGGTGGAGCAGGCCGGTGGCGTGCCGGTACAAAGCAAGACGGGGCATGCCTTTATCAAGGAGCGCATGCGCCTCGAAGACGCCATCTATGGCGGCGAGATGAGTGCGCACCATTATTTTCGTGACTTTGCGTATTGCGACTCGGGCATGATTCCCTGGCTGCTGGTCGCCGAGCGCATGTCGAAGACCGGGGTCAGCCTCGGGGACATGCTGGCGCAGCGCATGGCGGCCTATCCCTGCAGTGGGGAAATCAATTTCGTGGTGAAGGATGCACCCGCGGCCGTCGCGAAGGTTATGGCGTTCTACGCGGATCAGGGCCCTTCGATCGACCATACTGACGGTGTGAGTGCCGACTTCGGCGACTGGCGCTTCAACCTGCGCTCGTCGAACACGGAGCCCTTGCTGCGGCTCAACGTGGAATCCCGCGGCGGCACGGCGTTGATGCACGAGCGTACGGCCGAGTTGTCCGCGTTGATCGAGCAATAGAAAAGGGGCCTCCCGGCCCCTTAACTTGCCAGGTACTGCCTGACGCTAGGCGCGGCCGTATACATCGTCGAAGCGAACGATGTCGTCCTCGCCCAGGTACGAACCCGACTGCACCTCGATCAACTCCACGGGCACCTTGCCCGGGTTGCGCAGGCGGTGGCGGCTGCCCAGGGGCAGGTAGGTGCTCTGGTTCTCGGCCAGCAGGAACACCTTGTCGTCGCAGGTGACCTCGGCCACGCCCTTGACGACGATCCAGTGCTCCGCACGATGATGGTGCATCTGCAGGCTTAGCGCGGCGCCTGGCTTGACCACGATGCGCTTTACCTGGAAGCGGTCGCCGGACTCGAGTGAGTCATAGCTGCCCCACGGGCGGCGCACGACGCGATGCAGGTCGTGCTCGCTGCGACCGGCGGCTTTCAGTTGTTCGACAATCTTCTTCACGTCCTGCGACGCATCGCGGCGTGCGACCAGTGTCGCGTCCGGCGTGGTGACGACCACCACATCGTCCAGGCCGATGGTGGCGACCAGGTGGCGATCGTGCGATCTGATCAGCGATCCACGGGTATCGAGTGCGATGACATCGCCTTCGATGTGGTTGCCGTGTTCGTCCTTGCCCGCCGCCATCCACAGCGCGTCCCACGAGCCGATGTCACTCCACCCGCACGCCACCGGCACCACGGCGGCGTGGCCGGTTTTTTCCATCACCGCGTAGTCGATGGAATCGCTCGGCGCGGCGGTGAACGCGTCGGCGTCGAGCCGGATGAAGTCCAGGTCGGTATTCGCCTTGCCGAAGGCCGCTTGAGCGGCCTCCAGCATCGCCGGTGCCAGCGTCTTCAGTTCCTCGATGTAACGCGAGGCGCGGAACAGGAACATGCCCGAGTTCCAGTCGTAGTCGCCACTGGCCAGGTACGACTCGGCCACATCCAGCGCCGGCTTTTCCACGAACTGGGCCACACGGAAGGTCTCGCCCTCCAGGCTTGCGCCGCGGCGGATGTAACCGAAGCCGGTTTCCGCCCGGTCGGGCCGGATGCCGAAGGTCACCAGCCAGCCCTGTTCGGCCAGGCGGCGTGCCCGTGCCACGGCCTCGGTAAAGGCGCCGGTGTCACCGATCAGGTGATCGGCGGGCAGTACGAGGATCAGGGCATCCGCATCGCGCGTCATGGCCTGCAGTGCGCCGACGGCAATGGCCGGCGCCGTGTTGCGCGGCACCGGTTCCAGCAGGATGTTGGCGTTGGCGATGCCCAGTTCCTGCAGCTGCTCCGCGGCAAGGAAACGCTGGTCGTCGCTGGCCACGACGACCGGCGCGGCGGCATCGGGGAGGGAAGCCGCGCGTAACACCGTCTGCTGGAACAAGGTTTCCTTACCCGACAGCGAGAGGAACTGCTTGGGCAGGTTGCGGCGCGAGATCGGCCACAACCGCGTTCCGCTGCCGCCGCTCAGGATAAGGGGAATCAGCATGACCGCCTCACGAAGTGGGGAGTTGACCGAGCGTTGCGCGAAGTCCTTCGCGCCAGTCGTGCAGCGGGTGGCCGAACGTGGCGGCAAAGCCCGAGTTGTCCAGCACGGAGTATTCCGGACGCCGGGCGGGCGTGGGGAATTCGCTGCTGGCAATGGCGGTTACCCTGGGCTTCCGGGCGATCACGCCGCTGGCCGTCGCCTCGTCGAAGATCGCCTCGGCAAAACCGTGCCAGGTAGTCTCGCCCGACGCGGTGAGGTGGTACGTACCCGACAGGCCGGCGAGATCCGCGGCGGGTGCCGACTGCATCCGGTCGATGGCGGCCAGCGTTCCCTCGACGATGAGCGTCGTGGTGGTGGGCGTGCCGCGTTGGTCGGCGACGACACGCAGTTCGTCGCGATCGGCGCCCAGGCGCAGCATGGTGCGAAGGAAGTTATGACCGACCGCCGAGTAGACCCAGGCCGTGCGCAGGATCAGGTGGTCAGCGCCGCTGGCGCGCAGGGCTTCTTCGCCAGCGAGCTTGCTGCGGCCGTACGCGCCCTGGGGGCCCGTCACCGCCGTCGGCGCGTAGGGCGCGGTGGCGTCGCCGGGGAACACGTAATCCGTTGAGTAATGCACCACCAGGGCGCCGTGACGGGCGGCCCAGTGTCCGATGACGCCCGGGGCGTCGCCATTGACACGGGTGGCCACGGCCTCGTCGGACTCGGCTTTATCCACGGCGGTATAGGCGGCGGCATTGACCACCACGTCGGGCCGCTCGGCGTCCAGCAAGGCTTCCAGCCCGGCAAGATCGGTCAGGTCGCCCACGACGCCACGGCCGCCGCCGACGGCAAGGGAGCCGTCCCGCGAGGCGGCAATCAGCTCACCCCGGGCAGCGAGGCCGCCCTGGCTGAGGAAGGTCTGGCCTAGCTGGCCGTTGGCGCCTAGCAGCAGGATCTTCACGGACGGAACTCCGGCAGACGGTCCTCGGCGATATCCGCCAGCAGGGGCGCCTTGGTGTCCTTGTCGGACAGCAGGGGCTCGGAGATCGGCCAGTCCACGCCGATGGCGGGGTCGTTCCAGCGTACGCCGCCGTCGGCCTGGGCGTTGTACAGGTCCGTGCACTGGTACGAGAACGTGGCGTATTCGGAGACGACGCAGAAACCGTGCGCGAAACCCTCCGGTATCCAGAAATGCCGGTGGTTCTCGGCGGTCAGCATCACGCCAGCCCATTGCCCGAAGGTGGGCGAGCCGCGGCGGATATCGACGGCGACGTCGTACACCTCGCCTTCCAGCACGCTGACCAGCTTGCCCTGTGGATGCGGCCACTGGTAATGCAGGCCGCGCAGCACGCCGCGGGCGGAGCGGGAGACGTTGGACTGGACGAAACGGCGGTCGATGCCGGCTTCGCGGTACTTCGCCTCGTTGTAGCTCTCGTAGAAGAACCCACGGCTGTCGCCGAACACCTGCGGTTCGATGACTATGCAGCCGGGCAGGGCGGTTTCAATGAATTTCATCCGACGTAACCTTGCTCGATCAGGTGCTGGAGGTACTGGCCGTAGCCGGTCTTGGACAGCGGCTTGGCGAGCTTGAGCAACTGCTCGGCGTCGATCCACTGGTTGATATAGGCGATTTCTTCCGGGCAGCAGACCTTCAGGCCCTGGCGGTTCTCGATCGTCTGGATGTACTCGCCGGCTTCCATCAGGGATTCGTGCGTGCCCGTGTCGAGCCAGGCGTAACCGCGGCCGAGCTGTTCCAGGTGCAGCGACTCATCGTCCAGGTAGCAACGGTTGAGGTCGGTGATCTCGAGTTCGCCACGCGGCGAGGGCTTCAGGTTTTCGGCGTAGTCCACGGCGCGGTTGTCGTAGAAGTACAGGCCCGTGACCGCATAGCTGGACTTCGGCTTGGCGGGTTTTTCCTCCAGGCCGATCACCTTGCCGCTGGCGTCGAATTCGGCCACGCCGTAGCGCTCCGGGTCCTTCACGAAGTAGCCGAACACGGTGGCACCGGATTCCCGGGAGGCCGCGCGCTTCATCCGTTCGGTCAGGCCGACGCCGTAGAAGATGTTGTCGCCGAGCACCAGGCAGCTGGGATCGTTGCCGATGAAGTCCTTGCCGATGATGAAGGCCTGGGCCAGGCCATCGGGCGACGGCTGCACGGCATAGGTGATGTTGATGCCCCACTGGCTGCCGTCACCGAGCAGGCGCTGGAACAGGGCCTGCTCGTGCGGCGTATTGATGACCAGGATGTCGCGGATGCCGGCCAGCATCAGCGTCGCCAGCGGGTAATAGATCATCGGCTTGTCGTACACCGGCAGCAGCTGCTTGCTGACCGCCTGGGTGATCGGATAGAGCCGCGTGCCGGAGCCGCCGGCGAGGATGATGCCCTTGGTCGTCATGCGCCGAGTCGCTCCAACTGGTAGCTGCCGTCGAGGATGTTCTGGATCCACGGTTTGTTGTCGAGGTACCACTGCACCGTGGCCTTGATGCCGGACTCGAACGTATGTGCCGGCGACCAGTTGAGTTCGTCCTTCAGCTTGCTGGCATCGATCGCGTAGCGGCGGTCGTGGCCGGGGCGGTCGCGGACGAAGGTGATCAGGCTTTCGTGTGGCTTGCCGTTCTCGAGGGGCGAGACCTCGTCGAGGATGGCGCAGATCGTCTTGACCACCACCAGGTTGGCGCGTTCGGAATTGCCGCCGACGTTATAGGTTTCACCCAGGCGGCCGGCTTCGAGCACGCGGCGGATGGCGCTGCAGTGGTCTTCCACGTAGAGCCAGTCGCGGACGTTCATGCCATCGCCGTACACGGGCAGGGCTTCACCGGCCAGGGCCTTCTGGATGACCAGCGGGATCAGCTTCTCAGGGAACTGGAAGGGGCCGTAGTTGTTCGAGCAGTTGGTGGTGAGCACCGGCAGCCCGTAGGTATGGTGGAAGGCGCGGACCAGATGGTCGGACGCGGCCTTCGATGCCGAGTACGGGGAGTTGGGGGCGTACGGGGTGGTTTCGGTGAAGAAACCTTCGGCGCCCAGCGAACCGTACACCTCGTCGGTGGACACGTGCAGGAAGCGGAAGGCCTTGCCGGCCGCCTCGTCGAGGCCGCGCCAATAGTCGCGGGTGGCTTCGAGCAGGCCCAGGGTGCCGACCACGTTGGTTTCGATGAACGCGGCGGGGCCGTCGATGGAGCGGTCGACGTGGCTTTCGGCAGCGAAATTCACCACGGCATCGGGGCGGTGTTCGGCAAGCAGGCGCGTGATCAGCCCACGGTCACCGATATCGCCCTGCACGAAGACATGCGCCGGGTTGCCGGCGAGGGACTGCAGCGTCTGCATGTTCCCGGCGTAGGTGAGCTTGTCGAGATTGACGACACGGAGGCCGTCAGCCACGGCCTGGAGGACGAAATTGGCGCCAATGAACCCCGCGCCACCGGTGACTAGTAAAGTTTTCATGGAGTTACGCGTGATTCCTGGGTAAGCGATCGGATATTCTCGCATGCACGCGGGCGGGTTCAACGGTATCGCCTGTCATATTCAAAAAGATGAATGGTGTCAGAGAGCGCCTACAGGGCTCTGAAACCTCGCCAGGCAAACTGGTTAAGATATGCGGTCCTCTGCGCCCGGCGCAGTCATGCTGGCTTGCCAGCCAATCAAATCAGGCGCTTATGGCTTCGAAACCTTCCAAATCGACTCGTCAGGGCCTGGGCACTCGCGCCATCCATGCAGGGCAGTCGCCCGATCCGAGCACCGGCGCGATTATGACGCCGATTTACGCGACTTCGACGTATGTTCAGTCAAGTCCTGGCGTGCATCAGGGCTATGAGTATTCCCGGACGCAGAATCCAACTCGTATGGCGTATGAGCGATGCGTCGCCGACCTTGAGGGTGGCGTGGCAGGCTTTGCCTTTGCCTCCGGGCTGGCCGCGGCGGCCACGGTTCTCGATCTAATCGACGCGGGTAGCCATGTCATCGCAATGGATGATCTGTACGGTGGCACCTTTCGCCTTTTCGACAAGGTACGTCGTCGATCCGCGGGCCTCGAATTCTCGTTCCTTGACTTGAACGACGAAGTGGCGCTTGAAGAAGCGTTGAAGCCCCAGACGCGGCTTATTTGGGCGGAAACGCCTACCAACCCCATGCTCAAGCTCGTGGACCTCGACCGCCTTGGTCGTTTTGCGCGGAAGAATGGGGTCATCTTGGTCGTTGATAACACCTTCTGTTCGCCTATGCTTCAGCGGCCCATTGAGTACGGCGCCGACCTTGTGCTCCACTCGGCCACGAAGTACCTGAATGGTCACTCCGATATGGTTGGAGGCATCGTCGTCGCGGCAAACGACGATCTCGCAGACCGGATGGCTTTCCTGCAGAATTCAGTTGGCGCGGTTGCTGGTCCGTTCGACAGTTTTCTCGCCATGCGTGGTCTTAAGACCCTTCATCTACGCATGCGGGCCCATTGTGATGCAGCCCTCGATATCGCGCAGTGGCTAGAGGCACACCCGGCGATCGAAAAGGTGGTCTATCCCGGTCTTGTGTCCCATCCGCAACACGAGCTGGCCAGCCGGCAGATGGACGGTTATGGGGGGATAATCAGTGCAGTGGTCCGCGGTGGGCTCGATGGGGCGCGTCGTATGCTCGAGCGCTGCTCCCTTTTCGCGTTAGCTGAGTCTCTGGGAGGCGTCGAAAGCCTTATCGAGCATCCAGCCATTATGACCCATGCCTCGGTACCGCCCGATATTCGCACGCGGCTTGGTATAAACGACGGGCTTATCCGTCTTTCGGTAGGCATCGAGGACGTAGCCGACCTTCGTCGGGAACTGGAATTCGCCCTTGCTCCCTGATCGTTGGATGCTTGCCTTCGCTCACAGCGATATTGAAAGAGAAAGATGAAAGACTTTAGCATCTCCCCGCTTTCCATGGTTCGGTCGCTGATTCAGCACCGCCAGCTTGTCGCCTCGCTCATTCGCCGGGAAGTCATCGGCCGCTACCGCGGATCAATGCTCGGCACCATGTGGTCCTTCTTCAATCCGCTGTTGATGCTGATCATCTATACGTTCGTGTTCAGTGTGGTTTTCCAGGCGCGCTGGAAGGGCGGTACTGGCTCGAAGACGGAATTCGCGATGGTCTTGTTCGCCGGACTGCTGGTGTTCAATATCTTCTCGGAGTGCCTGAACCGTGCCCCATCACTGATCGTTATGAACGTTAATTACGTGAAGAAAGTCGTTTTTCCGCTGGAGATTCTGCCAGTTGTTTCTCAAGGTGCCGCGGTTTTCCATGGCCTCGTTAGCTTTTTAGTGTGGTTTGTCTTCTACGTGTCCTTTTTTGGTTTGCCGCCAATTACGGCCTGGCTGTTTCCAGTGGTCATCATGCCACTGATGTTCCTTGTCCTAGGCCTTGGCTGGTTCCTCGCTTCGCTCGGCGTGTACTTGCGCGACGTCACGCAATTTGTTGGCTTGCTGGTGACTGCGCTGATGTTCCTCTCGCCCATTTTCTACCCGGTGTCTTCCCTGCCGGTTCAATACCGCTCGTTGATGGAGCTAAATCCGATGACACCGGTCATCGAACAGGTTCGCGGCGTTCTTATTACCGGGCAGGTGCCCGATTGGCGCATTTTTGCAATGCAGTTCGCCGCCTCGCTGTTGATCGCGTGGCTAGGGTTCTCATGGTTCCAGAAGACCAGGAAAGGATTCGCCGATGTCCTCTGATATTGCTATAAAAGTCGAAAGTGTCAGCAAGACCTTCGAGATATACGAATCGCCACGCGATCGGCTAAAGCAGTTCATCCTACCGCTTCTGCATCGGATATTCGGCGCCAAGCCACGTCGGTACTTCCGCGAGTTCCATGCATTAGCCGATGTATCGTTCACGCTTCATCGTGGCGAAACGGTCGGTATCATCGGGCGCAATGGCGCAGGCAAGTCGACGCTTTTGCAGATCATCTGCGGCACCCTGTCTTCGTCGGCTGGACGCGTCGATGTTAAGGGTCGCATCGCCGCGTTGCTTGAGCTTGGCGCGGGATTCAACTCGGACTTCACTGGTAGGGAAAACGTATTTCTTAACGGCGAGCTCCTCGGGGTCTCACGTGAAGATATGAAGCGCAAATTTGCCGAGATCGAGGAATTTGCAGGTATCGGTGAGTTCATCGACCAGCCGGTCAAGACTTACTCGAGTGGGATGTATGTGCGTCTCGCGTTCGCCGTTCAGGCCTGCGTCGATCCTGAGATCCTCATCGTCGACGAGGCACTGTCCGTAGGCGACATTGGCTTTCAATACAAATGTTTTAAACGCATGGAAGAATTGCGTCGTCGGGGTGTCACCATATTAATGGTGACGCATTCGACAGGGAACATCCTTGATTACGCGGATCGCTGCATCGTGATCGATGGCGGCAGGGTCACGACCGATACGCATGACGTCCTAGCGGCCGTGTTGACCTACGAGAAGGGCATGATCGCCGCGCGTTCCCGGGATGCAGGAAGGGCTGTACCTGAGGCGCAGCCAGATGTCAGCCTCGATACGCTTCAGGCAATCCAGCTTGCCAATGTGAATCATGATATTTCCGAGAAGCGGTTTGGCAGCGCGCGGGCCATCATTGAGCGACTCGATATTTTTCGCCCCGACGGCTCGTCGTTCGACGATAAGCCCGTCCTGCGGTCGGGTGAGGAGGTGCGCTTCCGGTTCACGTTGGCGTCATCTTGCGATATCGATGAAGTTGCTCTCGGAATCTCCATCACTCGTGCCCAAGGCGGTGATGTTTGGGGCGACAACAACATCCGGGCTGGCTACCCCATCGCGCTTTCCCCTGGCCGTCAGATCATCGAGTTCTCGGTGAAGCTTCCGATTAGCGCGGGCGATTATCTCGTACATTGCGGGCTGTCCTGTATTCATGCCGGCAAGCGTGAAGAGCTCGACCAACGTCGGCCTATGCAAGCAGTCAAGTTTTGGTCGTCCAGGGAGCAAGTCGGGGTTGTCTTTGCTCCCGTTACTGTTTCGGGAGAGTCGGCGTGATCGCGGTCTTCCTGCCACCGTATGCCTTCCGTGGCATGCCAGCACCGTACCTTTGGGTATTTTATCGGATACTCCATTTTATAAGCGAGCCGATGGCGTTCCTGCTTTCCAGCGACTACCTTGAGTCGCCGGATCATCTGGCATCCGTGGGGCGCGGCGAGCTGAGTGGCGAGCGTCAGCAGACGCTCGGCTATTCTCTTCCGGATGCGTCGGTGCTTTCTAGGCACACATACTGCTTGATGGATAGCGAGGAAATGGCGCGCCTGCTGCCCCGATACGGCGGCAATCCACTACGCTTTTTTGAGGCATTCCTGACGGAAATCATTCCCGAACTTGAAATTGAACTGTCGAGACATCTTGCAAGTCTGTCTGAGCGACCGGAGGTGATCTTGTCATGGTGCAATTGCCCCTCGCTTGCGCAGGCCGCTGACGCGATCGGTGTCCGGGTAGCCTATCTGGAGATGGGTCCTTTGCGTGGACCGATGTATCTGCCAACGGCCTATGTCGATTTTCGCGGCGTCAACGGTAATACAGAGGCCAGAGCTCGATACCTCGCGGCTGCAGAGCAGTTTGTCGAACCTCCGTCACTGGAAGCCCTGCGTGAAAGCATCACGTTCGAGTCGCCCGGCGACGGAGGCGCTCCTGCCCTCGCAAAGCGACATGGCGTAGTACTACAGGTCGAGGACGACTCGAATCTACTCTGCTATGCCAACGGATATGACAACACGAGCCTCATAGCGCATGCTCTTGTGAATCGTCCGGCTAGCGAACTCTTGATTCGCACCCATCCCGGAAGTCGCTTCGCCCTGCGCGATCCGGAGTTGTTCATCGATCAATCTGCTTCCAGTGCTGCCTTCGTGAGGCAGTGTTCCGGTGTGACGACGATCAATTCGAGCGTCGGACTAGAGTGCGTTCTGTCTGGTATTCCAGTCGAGGCGCTCGGTGACAGCTCGTATGCGTTCATCGTCGAAACAAACGATCCGATCGAACGGCGGAACCGTTTGGCGTTTTATGTCTTTGCCTATTTAGTGCCATTCGACCTGGCCTTCGATCCTGCGTATATCAGGTTTCGTCTCAGCAATCCGGACGAAGCGAAAATTGTTGCGTTTCACCTACGCTTCTATGACGGGTGTGACGGTTCACCGGACGGTATCAACGCTTCCGCGGCGATCGCCCGGTTCGTCGCTCGCAGATCAGGTGCTGCAAAGCTTATTGGACGTTTTCGCCAACCTGCCAACCCACCGTCCAGCATCGCCAAGCTATATTACCGAGAGGCTGATAATCACTTTTCCGAAGACGCCGCGCTGGAGCGTTCCGTCCTACAGGAGGGTGGCCATAAGACCGTTCGCTTTGTCATGCCTCCTGGTGTCCATCCTGATGTCGTGCGTTTCGACCCTGCCAGCTCACACGGTATCTACGTACTCAGTGCGGTGTGCTGGGGTCATTGCGAAGCGGTTGATAGTGATGCGGTAAGCTTGCATGCCCTTGCTGACTTGAGTAATCGTGTCGTCGCATGCGGCGACCGCCGATTCTCCGAGCCAGGGCGCATGCCAATCAAGTTTCTCGCAAGCAGTGACGATCCGTACGTTGAATTAAGTGTCAGTGATCTATGGGCAGGCGAAGGCGACCGTGAGGATATGGCAGTCCTTGAATTCAAGTTCTCTCTTAGCGAAGGAACAGTCGAGACACTGTTTAGCCTGTCAGACATTATGGAGCGACTCTTGCGGGTCGATTCTCAGGTTGAAGCGGTTGCCGGTGGGTCCACTGACGCCACTGGGAGCAGCGACGGGGGTGTAATAGGCCAATTGCGCAGACAACTTGCTGAACTTCGTGCGGAGATTGTGACAGGTGAGATGCTTGACAGGCAGGTTATACTCACTGACCGCATCGATCAGATTGACTTCAGGTTGCAACGCCTCGATGAGGCCGTTTCGCGTGAAAACGAACGCATTAATGTATTGACCTTAAGTGTGGATATTCTTGTCAGGAGAGCGACGCGCTTGAAGAGATTCTTAACTGGAATATTCGGCAGCAAGTCTTGATAAAGGTGAGTAATAGAAATGGTTAGGGGGGGAGTTATGAAATTGTCCAAGGCTGGGCTCGTGCATTTCGCCTGGCGGGCAAAGATGTCACTGCGTCGCAGGGCGTCGGTATCGCCTCTCGCGCGCTCTGTCTACTTCAGGGGCGTGCATATAGTGTGGCGGCTCAGGACACTCGTTAACGTCGTACGAAGTCTTGTAAGGGGCCGATCGGCCGATTACGAAATTATCGCGGCAAGCGGTGTGTTCGACAGTAACTGGTACGCTGCCCGGTACGGTGCGGTAATTCCCTCGGGAGAGGATCCTCTTCGCTTTTACTTGCGTAAGGGACACGAACTCGGTCACTGGGCGGCACCGCTCTTTGACACTACCTATTATGTCGCTCACGCGTCTGAGATTGCTTTCGTTGGCCTCAATCCCCTTGCCCATTATGTGCGTTTCGGAGCAACCGAAGGGCGCCGTCCGACCGAGCTTTTTGACTCCGGTTGGTATCTGGCGGTTTACGCTGATGTGGCCCAGAGCGGAGCAAATCCGCTAGCCCATTTTATGGCCTTCGGTTGTATTGAGCGTCGCGATCCTTCGCCTCTGTTCTCGAGTCTTTGGTACCTGAGCACTTACGAAGATGTCGCCACGGCCGGGTTGAACCCGCTCGTTCATTACCTCGAGTCTGGTGCGTACGAAGGTCGCGACCCCAATCCTTTGTTCAGCAGCTCTTGGTACATCTCGCGCCATCCGGAGGTCGCAAGCGTCCACCGTAATCCTCTAGAGCACTATCAAGTGGAAGGATGGCGCAAGGGTTATGAGCCGGGGCCAGATTTCGACACGCGTCGTTACCTCACGGAGCATCCGGACGTGGCTGCTGCAGGTATCGATCCACTTCTTCACTTCTTGCGCATCGGCCGCGCCGAAAGGCGCGAGCAACCATTTCGCCTCTGCGCCATCAAAGATATCCAGCCTTCTATCTATGAGTCGGTAGTCCCGGTGTCTAGCCCCGTCGTTGACGTGATCATTCCGGTTTATCGAGGCATCGAAGAAACAGCACGATGCATCGACAGCGTGTATGAAAGCACCTGCAGCCACCCATTCCGCCTCATCGTAATCAACGATTGCTCGCCCGAGCTGGCGATGTCCGCTTACTTGGAAGAGGCGGCGGCTCGTTATGGATTCGAATTGCTCGTCAACGAGGTGAATCTCGGCTTTGTCGGCACAGTAAATCGCGGTATGGCGCTCTCCTCGTTGAATGATGTACTGCTGCTCAATAGTGACACCGAGGTTGCGGGTGACTGGCTCGATCGCATGGTCGCGCAGTGTTACGCAAGCGATGATATTGCCACCGTAACGCCTCTTTCGAATAACGCGACCATCTGCAGCTACCCCGATTTCAAGGGCCGCCGCACGCTTTCGCCTGGTGTGTCGCTGGCAAGCATGGATGCGGCCTGCGCTGCCGTCAACCGCGGTCGTTCGGTCACCGTGCCGACCGGTGTCGGGTTCTGCATGTTGATCCGCCGCGACTGCATGAAGCAGATCGGGCTCTTCGACGAAGAGGCATTCGGTAAGGGTTATGGAGAAGAGAACGACTTCTGCATGCGTGCTGCCGAGAATGGCTGGCGGAACATCCTCGCGTTCGACACCTTTGTCTTTCACGCGGGTGAGGTCAGCTTCGCGGCTGACAGCACTGCAGGGAAAGCGCGTGGCATGGAGGCGCTGCTAGCCAAGCATCCCCGCTACCTGCTCGAGGTGGGCAGCCACGTTTCGGAGGATCCAGGTCGTGCCTACAGGGCCGCGATTACGGCGGAACTATGGCGCGGCGGCGATCGACCGGTCGTCCTGCTGATCAGTCATAGTCTGGGCGGCGGTACCGAGCGCCATGTTCGTGAATTGGCCGAGCGCTACAGTGCCGAAGCACGTGTTCTTGTCATGCGGCCGGCTGGTGTGTCCGCAAAGGCGGGCGTCACACTTGAATCGGTCGATGGCTATGATGCGTTCTCGCTGAGCCTTGCGGCGGTTGATGAATATGCACTGCTTGCACTTCTCGGTGCTTTCCCGATTGATCGCATCCACGTGCATCATCTGTTCGGGTGGGGTCCGGAGCTTCGTCACGCTATACGTCGTTCGGGTATCCCATTCGATTTCACCGTGCATGACTTTTATACGGTTTGTCCGCAGATAAGTTTCAGTAAGGATGGCATTCACTATTGTGGTGAGCCTGATGCAGCAGGCTGCAACGCTTGCATTCTGGCCCGGCCGAGGCCTGGTGCGCGCGATATTCGTTCGTGGCGCACCGATCACGAGTGGGTACTCAACGATGCCCGGCGTGTCATAGCGCCAAGCGCGGACGCTGCATGTCGCATACGTCGCTATGCGCCCGAAACGCGTATTGTGGCGATCCACCACGAACAGGTGAAGCGAGGCTGGCTCAGGGCGTCTGCACCCCGAATACTCGGCGTAACTGATGTCCTTCGCGTAGCAGTCATTGGTATGCTAGCTGAGCACAAAGGGCGCCAGCTAGTCATCGACGCGGCTCTGGCCGTGCGTGCGGCGTCACTGCCGATCGAGTTCGTCGTTATCGGCGATCCGCTGGGTGAATTGCCCCCGGCTTCGTCGGCGGCGATTCGTACGACGGGGCGTTATAAGGAGGGGGAGCTAGATGGGCTTCTGGCCAGCGAAAAGCCTGACCTTGTGCTGTTCGCATCGCAATGGCCCGAGACTTACAGCTATACGCTTACCGCCGCGCTCGAAGCCGGTCTTCCCGTGATCGCTCCCGCATTGGGGGCGTTCCCTGAGCGTCTCGCCGGTCGGCCGTGGTCTTTCGAGTTTGATCCGCTGACTAGTGGACAGGCCCTCGCGGCAAAGCTGGCTTCGTTGCTTACCGAGCATTTCGCTACCGGTGTTTCGCCTCCCGTCGTCGCGGCTCCCGACACAGGTGCCGTCGCCAGTCCCGATGAAGCGTACCGGTTCGACGCCAGCGTTCCCGGCGAGGCGTCTCACGCCGGACGTCTGCATGTTCTTGTAGTACTCGAACGGCAGGGTGACGTGCCCAGCCCGTGTGCACATATTCGTCTTGTCGCCTTCCTTGACGTGCTCAAGCAACACCCCAATTTTTCGATCCGATACGTGCGCGCTGAGGACGTTGATAGCTACCCCGCGGACGTCATCGTCACACAGCGTTTGCCTGTGGATGATGAGGGCGCAGCGCTCGTACTTCTGGCCACTGCGCGTCGCCGGGGTATCCCGCTTATTTATGACCTCGACGACAACCTGTACGATCTCGACGAGAAGGCCGAGGGCGGCAAGTACCGTAAGCTACTCGGCGTAGTGCATGCCTTTGTCGAGGGCGCTAACCAAGTGTGGGTCTCAACGCCTGCCTTAGCGGAGCGACTTCGGGAGGTGGCAGGCGGTGATGTCTCTGTACTATCGAACTGTCTTGATCCCTTTACCTGGGCCGATGCTTTGCGCGCACCGAGTCGGCCTAACTCAACTGACGGAAATTTTCCCGTACGTATCGTTTACATGGGCACACGTACGCATGCAGACGACTTCCGGATCGTCGAGCCTGCCTTGGCGGAACTCAAGCGAAAGTATGGTGCCCGCGTGGAGGTCTACCTTATAGGTGTCCGAGGCGATGACTTGGCGGAGGATTACCTCAATGTTTTGACGCCACCAGAAACGGTTGGTGCGTCGTACCCCGCGTTCGTTTCTTGGTTCACGTCAGTGCAGCGTTTCGACATCGGCTTGTCCCCGCTACGGGATACACCGTTCAATCGATGCAAGAGCAACATCAAGCTTTTGGATTATTCGTTGCTTGGAATTGTCCCCGTGATGTCTGACGTCGAGGCGTATAGAGAGGTGGCCAATGGGGTCGATGGCTTCCTCGTTGCCGAGAGCAGCCAGGCTTGGATCGAGGCACTAGACAAGCTTGTCAAAGACGCTGCATTGCGCATACGCGTTGCTTCCAAGGCGCGCGATCGGAACTTTGAAGGTGAGTTCCAGGAGGGTGTGCGACATCGCGCAGAGGCGTTAATTGAGGCAGTTGCACGAGTCAAGGCCGGTGGCCGATAAGCGTTCGCTGACGTGTCGTCCCCGGTCCGCAATATGGGCCGGGGACAACGCTATGGATCAGTTAACAACTCTGATCCTGGCATGAAGATCGCAAACGACTAAGTTATCCGGTACATCAGTGCGTATCTCTGCTGCATACACGCCCGCAGGCAGCTTTGATATGTCGGCGGTTACTGCAAAACCCGCGTTAGAGAGATTTTCATCGCCGAATGCAGATGCTACGTCTGGCCGCGCAATTCCTACTCTAAGCGGGACACCGAACGAACCCGCGTCGCCTCGAAAGGCCAATGTAGCAGCGTGAAGGGCAGGCTGGCCTTTTATGAACGCCCAGCCTTCAAACGCGGCGCCGATGCCGTGCTTGGCCACCATCTCAGCGGCCGCTTGGTGGCCAGAAAAGAGATCAAGTTTGCACTCACTGCCCGCATCGGGGCCGGTGTCTTTGGCCGTATCCAACGGCGTGAAAACTGATGCAGCATTCGAAGACGATGCGTCCTGATAACCTGTATTTGAGACCTGGCAAGCAGCAACTGCGCAGCTGAAAGCGATGAGCGGAGCCAGCTTTAGAGAATTGGAAATCATTTAGATACTCGTTGGTTGGACCAAGCAATGGAATGAGTGGCTGCACGTGCAGCGACCGATACGTCTGCGACTTCTGCCTGTCTCGGCCCCGCCTTCCTGGCCAGAGCACGCTTCTCCACAAGCTGGAAGGATATCCAGCCAAAAAGCGTCGAAATGACAAGGCATGCAAGGATCATGCTCCATCCCCGCCATGCCGGGGGTGAGACCGTATACACGAGTTCCGCCGTAGCAAAGTGATAAATGTATATTCCGTACGAAACGTCGCCTAGCCATTCGGGCAATTTGATCGTGAAGCGCGTAGCCACGCCGAGTCCTAACACGACTAGGGGGAGCATCGACATTTCAACCATGTCGTAAACGCGCCTGTCCGTAGAATATAGCGCGATGAGCCATATAGGTAGCAAGCAAAGAGCAATTCGAGTCAACAGGCGGGGCTCAGGGGCGAGAATAGCCACACTGGCTCCAACAAATAGATACAGCACGCATAGGGTGCCTAGTCTGACCGGATAGAAGAAGGTCGTGAGTTGCCCAGCTTTGATGGAAAAAATATGGGAGAAGGGTAAGGACTGATAATCCGTTCGTAGGAAGACTGCCCATACAACGATTAGGGCGACCGCAACGAATTTGGGGAAGTGCTTCCAGCCTCCCATTAGCCCTACAAGGATGTAAAAAGAAAGCTCGGCGGTAAGTGAGTAGAGCTGTCCAACAAGGGCGGTATGGCCGAAGACGCCAGGCAGGATCGGATTGAGGGGGAAACCAAAGATCGTCGCGAGGAAACGCCAGGTTTCACCATTGTGAAAGTATTCGCCTATTGTGAGCGTGGATACCATAGGCCCAAGTACTAGGGCCATGAGCGGTATGGCGATGAAGAGTGCTGGGAATATACGCAATGCGCGCGCTCGAAAAAAAGGGGCCGCGGGATTACGCATCCGGCTTCGCATGATCAGAAAGCCACTGATTGTACAGAAGATGTTTAGACCGAGACCACCGAAGCTCTGATTGTTCGTCGCGGCGCCAAGCCCATCGTATCCAAGAACGATGTCCATCGTGTGGCCCAGCGCCACGAGTAGCGCGCCGCTCAGTCGCAGTGCGTCAAAATTGTTCTGTTGGTGGGCCATCATCGTTCCTTGTCGGTGTGAACTTCGCCCGGCGCGGGCCAGGCGATACGAAGCATATGCCGGCTCTAGCGGCCAATGGATTAGCGACTTTCTTCGATCGAAGGTTGAGTGTCTATGACGACGCCCCATCCGGGTGGGTTCGAGAAGATTGTATGTGGGCCAGGCTGATCGAGTTGTTTTGCCGTTTCTTTCCAATGAAGATCGGCAAAACGTTGTCGGCGCAAGTGCTCGATATTCGCTAGGGCGACAAGGGTTACGAATATAGCGACGATCAACGAGGCTTCGATTTTTGACACCACCATCCGGGAAACCAGCGCCGCATATAAGACCCACCAGAACGTGACCTTGAATATGAAGAAATAACGATCAGACAGCATGAACTGATATAGGGGGGCCACCTCTTTGAGGCGTACGGGAGCAAACATCTCGACGCCAGCGAAAATAAATATCGCGAGTAGGCTAAGTCGCTTGTCGCCACCCATGCCTCTGCCGAATACAAGTGATCCCACCAGCAACGCGTACACGACCAGCCACCCGTTGCCCGTCAGGAAATTTGCTCCGAAGACGTGGATTGGTGCTAGATCCACGAACGTTATTCGCAAAAGTTCTAGCACCCCCTTCTGGGCTTCACTCTTTTCTGGCGTGTGCGTCAGTAAGACGGCTAGCTGCACTAGGGCTCCTGCGGAAACAGCATAAATGACGCGCGGCTCGAATGCCTTATTTAGCGACGCAAGATGACCGTCGAAGCAACCTATTCTCAGTCTTCGATCTGCCCAAGAGGCTAATGCAAGGCCGCTGACCATGATCATGATCATGATAGAAAAAGGCCCGGTTAGCGCGATCAGAAGTAGCGCAGTATCTCTAACCCATGGATAACGTGATTCGGCCGATAAAGGCACCGGCTTTGTAAAGCAGGCAGCAGCAAGCACGAATTGAAGGAACCACTGGGCATTAGTGATCGTCCCTAGAATTTCTCCGCTTAAAGGAGTGGCGACGAAGGATAAGAGGGTAAGCGGAAGCGGTACGATATGTCTGATGCGGTAGGACGTGTAAGAGACGGCCGCAGCACCTAAAAGGATGGCGCACACGTTATAGACCATCGGGGCCTTGGCGACCCCGAACCAGCTGCCGACCCATGCAACGATCCGTGGAATAACGTGCAAATAACCGGCGTAAGGTGTCCATAGCTGGGGTAGGGCCTTGCCAAGCTGCTCTTTGAAGAATATCGAGATGTCCTCGGCAAAGAATTGGGGTACCGTGAGCGCGTCGTTGGCCTTGAAAGCAAGTAGGAGAAACGCGACCAGAAAGGCAGGGAAAACAACGGAACGGGAGGTGGTGGTAGTCACAGCGGCGCCTAATCTGACAGGTATCGAGGTGGGGCTCGGCAAAGCATGAGGCCCTCGCTGCGGTAGAATACCACTGGCTTCGCACAGCGCCGCGGGCGCCTCTGATCGGTGTCGCACACGTTACTATTATTTCTGTCAAATGGAGAAAGGCTTGGCCCGGGATTTCGCTAGACAGAATGGATGGATTGGTATAGCGGCGATCCTATTAGCCACGGCATGCTTCGTCTTGATTTTCATCCCTTTCTCCCCGAGCATGCCGCGATTAGACCAAGATGCATCGTGGCCGCTCGCGCTGAACGCGGCAGTTGAGCGCGGACTGGTTTTTGGGCGCGATGTCGTTTTTACTGGTGGACCGCTTGCGGCTGTATACACACAGCAGTTCTCACCGGGGACGGGTGGTGAGATGTGGGCCGTAGCATTTTTTTTTGCAACCATATCCGCGCTTGCATTGATTGCCATAGTTCCTCGTC
Organism: Luteibacter sp. ME-Dv--P-043b; assembly: GCF_030209605.1. Lineage (NCBI taxonomy): Bacteria > Pseudomonadati > Pseudomonadota > Gammaproteobacteria > Lysobacterales > Rhodanobacteraceae > Luteibacter > Luteibacter sp. ME-Dv--P-043b. Next base: position 37,004 of record NZ_JARVRT010000032.1, on the reverse strand, counting down.
GCTCCAGAGCTTGGCTACTCTTTGTTCCGTTTCTTGCGCCTCTTCCAGGTATGCGGGATGCGTTCTTTCTCGGGATACCTTGGCTGCTTGTACTTACTGCACGGCACGTCAGGACGCACGGCACGCGTGGCATTAAGTTCCTTACGTATGCCTTGGTAGCAGCGTGCGCCTTGCTCCCACTAATTAAGGGCAGTGCAAGCCCGCCTGCCTTTTTCTGTGTGATTATCGCTGCGCGGATCTTGATTGATAAGCAACGCATACATATCTGGCTCGTACCAACCGTCTTCCTGACAACCCTCGGGCTCGGCTGGATCAGTTCGGGGCAGCCGCTCACGGCACTCGGATCTTATCTGTGTTCGCAGATGGAGATTATTGAAGGTTACGGCGATGCCATGAGTGTTTCTGGATCGGTTGTGGAGGTGATGCTCCTCGCCTTTGCCGGAATACTTTTATCGCTTTGTGTTCACTGGCCGGTGCGGTCAAGGCGCTGGTCGGTGAGTTTCGCGACTGTGGTGACATTGTTTGTGGCGTTTAAAGCCGGAGCTATTCGCCATGACGGGCACATAGCGCTTGCCGCGGATATGATAATCTTGGTATCGATATACGTTGTTGCGGGTACGGGACCGCGGCCTCTAAAGTGGCTAGCTACGGCTTCACTTTGTATGGCGATGATTGTGCTTTCGCATTATACCGATATTTCGCCACGAGGCCTGTTCGTTAAAGTAGCTAATGCGATCGATAAATCATTAAGCGGACTTTCCAGGGTCTGGGATGAGTCCGATCATTTGAACAAAGACTTTAAACGAGCTGGCGATTTCGTGCGCAACGAATTGCCATTAGTGGATGCTGGCAAGTCGGTCGATCTTTACAATAGCGAGATAGCTGCGGTGATTTTGGGACAAGGGGTGTGGAAGCCCCGTCCTGTGTTTCAAAGCTATTCTGCATATTCCCCTGCACTCATAGAGCGTAATGTCAACCATTTGCGGAAGACACCGCCGGACCGCATCTACTGGCGAATACAAACCATCGATGACCGATATCCATCTCTCGATGACGGAGCGAGTTGGCCCTGGTTGTTTGGTACTTATCGGCCCATTGCCCACATCGGTGATTATCTTCAGCTAGACAGGATTGGCGAGCCGACTCGCCTATCTAACGGCGCAGCAATCCTGGAGCGCGTCGTTGCCCTTGGAAAGCCGGTCGCTCTGCCCAGGGGCGATCCACTGTGGGCTCGTATTGTCATTCGTCCTACTCTTGTGGGAAAGCTCTGGGGCGCCCTGTATAAGCTTCCGCCGCTCATGCTCAGCTTTCGTTATGCAGACGGGCATATGCAGTCCTTCCGGGTTGTCGCTGGAATGATGGAAACCGGCTTTTTGCTCTCGCCAACCGTGGGATCAACCCGGGAACTTGAGGTACTCTGGACGAAAGGTGCTGAAAATATGCCCTCGAGCCGACTTCCCATCGAGATGCAATTATCAGTTTCGGACTGGACCGGATCGCTCTTCCCTATTCACTACTCCTTGTTCTTGGCTCGGCTGCCGATTCCGAAGGCGGCCATCCCGCGCCGTTCATTGGATCCGGTTGAGCCAGACCCCGGGTCGGTAGCGTCGGGAGGACAATGCGCTTTTGAGTCGGAGCCCGAAGCTGGTATCCGAATCATAGGTGGCTCACTTGTGCTGCCATCCGAGATGGCATTCGTATCATTGAAAGGGTGGGCCGCGGCGGACGTGTCGGCAGGTGCCCTTGGAGACGCGACATTTCTTTTGCTGCGTGGAGCAGGCGGAATGAACAAACTTGTGCGCGCACGCGCTACATCTCGGATGGATGTGGCCAAGGTCTTTGGACGGCCGTCTCTGATAAATGCGGGATTTGACGCTACTTTTAGCCTTGACGAAATGGCGCGGCCAATTCGAGTGACGGTGGTGAAATCCGTGGCCGGCGTACTTCGCGAATGCTCCGGCCAAGTCGTGACCGTGTATTAAGTAATATAGACAGCGGGTTTCACCGCAACCTTGCGGCGCTTTCTGTGAAGTTTTGTATTGCTAAGTGATTCCGAATTGCATGTCCCTTGCGACGGTTAATGAGGTATGGCAATTCCACGTTGCCAACTTCAGTCCCGACGGCAGTCAGGACGCAATCGCAATCGCGAAGCAGAATGGTGTCTGGGTGTCTGGACCGAGGTCCGCATCCTGACCCTCTCAAGCTAGATTCGAGTCAAAAGTCATATTCTGGCTGACGCGCGTCCGGATTTTCTGTCCCACGTCGGCGCCCCACTAGAGATCTTACCAAGTGAAAGCTCCAAGACCGTTTTGATCGGCAGTAATCGCGAGCGATACTCAGGGTTCTGCATCTAGCGCACTGCGGCTCCCAGCGAGTTGTCACGAGGCGTCCATCACAACGTGTCGGCTATCGAAACGACCAGCGCTTATGCCCAAAATAGCTACTGAAAACTGGTGCCAGGACGCCAATGGCATGGGCGATTTCCCGTACATGCATTTCCACCCCAATGGCGGGCAGCACGTAGTTGGCCAGAGCCATGGTGACCAGCCATGTCTGCGCGATCGCAAACAGATTTACGCCTACGAATATGGTGGCCGATTTTTGCGCCGATTGTTCTCCGGCGCCAAATACCAGCCATCGCGCCAGGACAAAAGCTGTGATCATTCCTGCTACGTAGGCAAGGCAGACGGCTACCGAAAAGCTCATCCAACGGTTGAGCACGATACGAGAGCCGAAGTTTACAGTCGCTGCAACACCGCCCGTGGCGACGAAGCGCACGAACTGCGACTGAGTGAGGTGACGAATCATACGGCCTCGCGTGCCATGCGGCGACCAAAGTCGATGCTTTCGGAGATGCCTCTATCTTCGGGGTAATAGTGCGAAGTATCCGCTACCCAGAGTCCATGCACAGGCAGTTTGCGCGGAGGGATCGATTCCAGGTATCCAGGGGGGCAGATCGGCTGGGCGTAGCGATACCGGTTTGCCCGGATATCGATGAAATCCTCGTCGGTCAGCGACGGGTTGATAGTCTTCAGGTAGCGGCGGACCTTGCCTGTGAAGACCTCATCGGCCTCGGCGTACTTCGGGTGCTCGCCTGGCATGTAGAACGGCACGTAGACGACATGCTGATCGAGCGGGCGCAGGTTGGTGTACTCGACCAAGCCCGGGATATCCATGTCATCGTCGTTGGTGTTGAGCCAGAAATTTTCCGTTACCGGCTTGCGTAGCTTGGCGATGACGCACACCACCGCCACGTTCTTCAGTGCACTGAATTTGGCGAGGATGTCGGCCGGCAGGTCCGGCATGATACGCGGCACGAAGGGGAGCGGAACCGTACTGACGACCTTGTCGAACGCTTCGAAGCCTGTCGGCGTGTCCACGCCCTTCACCGCTCCGTTCTCGATCACGACGCGGGTGACGGGCGTCGACAGGCGAAACTCGCCGCCATGGTTCGTGATCCACTGCTGCATGCCGTGGAGCAACGTATCCGAGCCACCTTCGAGGTAGCCGAGTTTCTCGCGGAACATGCTGTATCGCGAGGTGCCGATGCGGCGGATACGGCTCCATATCCAGGCGGCCGAAAGATTGTCGCTGTAGTCGTAGAACTTGTAGTCGAACAGGCGCTGCCAGAGCGACCGCCATGCTTCCTCGCCCACCCAGCGGCGAATCCATCCGGTGGCCTCGATATGATCGAGCGGACGCCAGTCCTCGCGCTTGCGCTTCGTCGAAAGGAAGGCATGCAGACCGTAGCGGATCTTGGCCGTGAGGCTCAGACCCTTGAACTTCAATAGGGCCACCGGGTTGCCCCAGGCTTGCAGGCGCTTGTCGAACCAGTAGCCCATCTTCGTTTCGGTCCAGCGCATGCGGTCGGCCAGGCCGAGCTCGTCCAGCATGGTCAGGAAGCCGGCATCCGAGATGCAGTGGAAATGGTAATACCGTTCGATCTTCAGGCCGCCGAAGTCGAAGCTCGCCGTCATGCCGCCGACGCGGTCGTCGGCTTCGAAGATGACCGGCGTGTGCCCGTCGCGGGCAAGCTGGTAGGCCACGGCCAGGCCCATGGGGCCGGCACCGAGTACGGCGACACGTTGGGGATGATTCATCGACTGCATTCCGGCGGGGCGCTCAGCGCTTCAGGACAATGGCGGAGTAACGGGGGTCGCAGTAGCTCTCGCGCACGGCATCGGCGAACGGGGTTTGCCGCACGCCGAACACGGCCTGCGTGTCCACGCCCTTGAAGTCGTCGCCGGCGCTCAGCGCCTTGAGCTGGCTTTCGGTAAAGGGCGGTTTCCCGCTGAATAGCGCATACACCCTCAGCAGGAAGCCGAAGAAGCCATAGGGGATGTGCACGATCAGCGTCTTCAGGCCCTTGGCCTTCTTGATCGTATGGATGATGTCCACGTAGTCGATGCGTGTATCGCCCACCACGTCGTACACCTCGCCGTTGCGCTCGCGCACGATGCAATCGGCGATGCAACGGCAGAAGTCGCGCTCGTAGAGCGGCTGGCGCATGTAGCGGCCATCGCCGGGGATCGGGAACACCGGCGTTTTGGCCATGAAGCGCGACAGCCAGCCGAAATGTTTCGGATCGAACCAGCCGAACATCAGGGTGGGGCGCAGCACGGTATGGCGGATGCCCGACTCCACCACCAGTTTCTCCTGGGCCTTCTTGGTGTTGGTGTAGTCGTCGTTGGCGACCGAGACCACCACCGAGGAGCTGATATGCACCATATAAGGCACGTTATGGCGCTTGAACGCGTCCAGCACCACGCGCGTGGCATCGATGTTGTTGCGGACGAATTCCTCGGTGAACTTGCTGGTGATCTGCGCATGCAGCTGCACGACGCACGATGCACCGGCAAAAGCCTCTTCCCACGGGCCCGGCACCGCCACGTCCGCCTCGATCGTCACCACGTCCGGATGCAGCTCGCGCAGGATGCCCATGTTGTAGGCGTGCTTGTCGATCGCCACCAGCTGGGTGAAACCCTGGCTTTTCAGTTCGACAATAAGGTTCTGGCCGACCAGACCGGCCGCGCCCGTGATGACGATCTTGCTGTGCTTGTCTGCCATGGTCAGAGGCTGAGCCGTTTGAAGAGGAATTCGGGGATGCAGCGGATGATGGTCATGATGCCGAACCAGAACCACGGCAGGTAAGCCACGGCACGGCCCTTGTCCACGGCGGAGACGATGCCCTCGGCGACGGCCTCCGGCTTGGCCCAGAGGGCACCCTTCTTGAACTCGCGGGTCATCGGCGTGTCGACGAAGCCCGGCTTGATCGTGATGACGGCCACCCCGTGCTTCGCCATGCGCTGGCGCAAACCGCTGAGGAAGGCACTGACCGCGGCCTTGGCCGAACCGTACAGATAGTTGCTGGCGCGGCCCCGGTCGCCAGCCACCGACGAGATCACGGCGATGCTGCCGCGGCCGGCCGTCTGCATGCGGTTCGCGACCAGGGTCAGCAGGGCGATGGTGGACGTGCCGTTGGTGGCGAACTCCGCCAGGGCGGTCTCCACGGAGGCCTCGCAGGCCTTCTGATCGGGCAGCGTGCCGTGTGCGATCAGCACTACGTCGACCTCACCCAGCGCCGCCCAGGCCGCGTCGAGAGCGGCGCCGTGGGCGGCAAGATCGTTGATCTCCAGCTCGGCGCGTGTGACCTCGGGGGCGCCGCGGACCAGCAGGTCGTCGGCAATGGCATCCAGCCGCGCCCGGTTGCGGGCAACGAGATGGAGCCTTGCACCTCGTTCGGCGTACAGGCGGGCGGTGGCTTCGGCGATCGCCGAGGTCGCGCCGATAATCAGGACTCGCTGCATGTGTTACTCCGAATACGCGAAAGAGGCGCCCGTGGGCATGGCGCAGATGCGCAGGGAGGTGGTTGTCCAGCCGGCATGACCTGCCCTCGGGTCGTCAACGAAGCCGCTGAAAGCGGGCCCTCCGACCACATCGCCACGCTCCCGGGCCGCCTTGGGCCGGACCAGCGCCCAACCAACTATTGTATCGCGCTCATCCACGACCAGGGCCGCCCCATCGGAGGCTTGGCTGAACGCGGCCTTCAGATGCCCGTCGATACGACGCTGCGGACGGCTTGAGGCGAGGACCTGTGACGTCTCGATACCGGTCTGGCATCCGGCAAGGGGCATGCGCCTGCCCAGCCACCCGATAGCCCCCAGCACATCGTTCCTTCCGAAGGCGGGAAGATGGGCCTTACCTGCCCTGTCGGCGACATCCAGCACATGCGCCGTCTGTTCAGGGGGATACAAGGGCGCGATGGCAGACGGATCGTTCATCTGCGTGGCGAGGGCCAAGGCGCCCAGATCACGCGAATAGAGGGTGGACGCCTGATTGCGGACGGCCCTGAGCTGCCATGACATGAGGCCGAGCAGCACCAGCGTGGCCGCCAGAGGAAGAACGCGCACGATGCGATGGCCGAGGGCGGGCGTCACCATCACTAGGCAGGCCAGCCAGGCCAGTCCAGCCATGGTGGTGTATCGGCTGACGAACGCACCGGCAAGGCCGTAAGGCAGCGGTAGGCGGCCCAGCGCCGTGCCTAGGGCGCTGACGGCCACATAAGCGACCACGGCCACCATGGCCAACGACATCGGTTGGGAGCGGCGCGTGCGCCATGCCCTGGGCAAGAACGCCAAAGTGCCCAGCAGGACCAGTGCCGCAGCGATTTCCGTGAGTCCGATGGCCCAGTTCGCCCTGCCGAATGCAAACCAGAGCGGACCGCCTACATAGCGCAGCACAAAGTGGACGACATCCATCGGTCGATCCACCAGTACCGCCAGCATCGGCACATGCGTCTGTCCGCCGCTGAACCCCTGCCGGAACAGCAGCGCGGCAAGCACGGTCGTCAACGCCGTGCCAGCCAGCCAGCGGGGGCCGAGACCCACGCAGGCACCGAGGACGAGTAGGATCGGCAGGGCAAAAATACCGTTCGCCATCGCGCCTAGTGCCAGCGCAGCGCAGACCGTTGCTGCCGGTGCAAGATAACCCCTTTCCGGTTCCGACGCGGCGCGTGCCGCGAGGTAGAACGCGGACAGGGGCAGCCAGGCGACGAGGAAGAACTGCACCTGGAAGGCCCAGGTGAAGTTCTCGCGCTGCGACCAGAAGAACGTGCCGCCAAGAAGGACGGCGCAGAGGGCCTGGCGCGCGGCGGATGTCAATGCGCCGGATGAGCGCCTTGCAGCCTGGATGAAGATCGTCGCGATGCTGGCCGTGATAGCCACGCCCGCTGCGATCGGCAGGATGCCCCGCGCCCCAAACCAGGCGATATCGGCGTAGAAGAAGGGCCGCGACAGTACGATCCGGTGTTCGCCGTGCGCATCGAGCCATGGGGACCAGCCGCCTTGCCTGGTTTGCAGGAAGAATCCGATGTAGCCATCCCACATGTCCCATAGAGGAACAGGCGAATGGCCGCGAACGACGCCGATCAGGGCATACGCCACCATCAGCAGGGCCAATACCCTCGCCACTGTGGCCCAATGCCGGTTCGATAAACGATGGCGCTTCGATGAATCCGGCGGGGGCGCGGTCAAAGTGTTCGATCCATCTTGCCTCATGCCGAAACACGCCGCCAGAAGCTGGACGACACACCGGGATCGACGAACGCCGAGAACGCCTCGTGCGCCGGAAAGTACGCCCGGAAATGGGTGGCCGACATCCGCGCGTCCTTGGCCGGATACACCGCGCCGCCCTTGTCCGCGACGATCGCGTCCAGGCGGTCAAGCAGCGAGAACACGCCTGCGCCGTCGTTCGGAAAATCCAGGGCCAGCGTCGTGCCTTGCCGCGAGAACGACAGCATGCCGGGCGAAGGCCGGTCACCGAACTGCTTGAGCACGGCCAGGAACGAGCCGCCGCCGGCGTCGGCGATCGTCTTCACCAGCTCGAACATGGTCGCTTCAGCGGCGGCGGGCGGCACCACGCACTGGTACTGCAGGAAGCCACGCGGGCCGTACATGCGGTTCCAGTGGGCGATGCTGTCCAGCGGGTAGAAGAACGGCTGGTAGTGCGTCGTCGCGTGCGCCACGCGTTGCCGCTGGCGGTGGTAATACAACTGGTTGAACGCCCGCAGGCTGAGCGAATTGACCAGGCTGACCGGTGGGGTGATCGGCATGGCGAGGCGCCGAGACGACGGCGCCGGGCGCTGGTCCGGCCGCGACGGCGCATGGTTGGCCCGGCTGAACAGACCGCGGCCAAGCGCCTTGCCCTTGGCCGCGCAGTCGATCCACGACACGGTGTATTCGTAGTCCCGGTCGGAGGCCTGCGACAAGTCGAAGAAACCGGCCAGGCTTTCGAAGCGGTGGCTCTCGGTAGACATCCACGGCCCGGCGATGCGGCGCAACTGGATCGTGGCACGGGTGATGACGCCGGTCAGGCCCAGGCCACCCACGGTGGCCGCGAACCAGTCCGCGTTTTCGGTGGGCGAGCAGACCCGCCGTGAGCCGTCCGTACGCAGTAGCTCGAAGGCCAGCACATGGTGGCCGAACGTGCCTGCGCGATGGTGGTTCTTCCCATGCACGTCGTTGGCGATGGCGCCGCCGACAGTCACGAAGCGGGTGCCCGGGGTGACCGGCAGGAACCAGCCCTGGGGCACCACCAGGTCGAGGATGTCGGCAAACAGCACGCCGGCCTCGCAGGTCAGCACGCCGGTGGCCGGATCGAAGGCGATGAAGTGGTCCAGACCCCGCGCCGCCAGCAGCACGCCGCCGTCGTTGAGGCAGCTATCGCCATAGCTGCGTGCGTTGCCCAGGGGCAGCACGGGCAGGGTACTGGGCGGCAGTGGGGCATGCCGATCGCTCAGGGCGATCACTTTTTCCGTGGTGACGGGGTAACGGCCCCAGGAGCGTCCGGCGCGGGCCATCAGACGGCCGCTGCGACGATCACCGCCGCGATCACGCCGAGGATCTGGCTGGTGCGGTCCATCACGGCGAAGACCACCGGGTCGTCGTGCATGATGCCGCGGTGGGCGATTGCCCAGGTGCGGCTGATCCAGTACAGCAGCAGCGGACACAGCATCCACAAATAATGCGGGTGGTCGTAGAGCGACATGCTGGCCGTGCTGTCCACGTAAAGCGCCAGCACCAGCACGGCAAGATAGCCGCTGGAGCCGCCCAGGGACTGGATCAGCGGAATGTCCTCGACATCGTAGCCACGCCCGCTGGCCTTCACCTGGCCCTTCTTCTGCAGCGCCAGCAACTCGGTGTAGCGCTTGACCATCGCCAGGCTGAGGAAGATGAACATCGAGAAGGCCAGCAGCCAGAACGACGGCTTGGTGTGGATCGCTGCCGTGCCGGCGAGGATGCGTGTCGTATACAGCGTGGCCAGCACAACCACGTCGAGCATCATGATCCGCTTCAACCGGATCGAGTAGGCCGTGGTGAGGATGTAGTAACCCAGCAGCACGCCGACGAACAGGTGCGAGACGAAGAAGGCCAGGCCGAAACCGGCGATCAGCAGCAGCACTGCGGCGATGGGTCCGGCGATCAGCGGCAGCGTACCCGCCGCGAACGGGCGGTTGCGCTTGCGATGGTGCTGGCGGTCCGACGGCAGGTCGAGCAGGTCGTTGGTCAGGTAGACGCTGGAGGCGCACAGGCCGAAGCAGACGAAGGCCAGCAGGGCCGCCGCGACGCGATCGAGTTCCAGCACGCGATGCGAGGCCAGCAACGGCAGGAAGACCAGCACGTTCTTGATCCACTGGTGCACACGCAGGGCTTTCGCCCAGGCCTTGATGCCGCCGCTACGCACGGTGAAGCGCTTTTCCACCGGGGCGACGCGTGCCGCGGCTTTCGACAGGGTCTCGCCCTGCTCCACGACCAGGGCCGCGTGGGCGTGCTTCCACACGGCGAGGTCCACGGGCGCGTTACCGATGTAATCGAAGGCTTTCTCGCCGAAGCGTTCCACCAGCGCCTTTGCCTTGTTGGCACCGGACAGGTTGACCTGGCCGTCGCTGGCCATCACCTCGTCGAACACGGCTGCGTGGTCGGCGACGGGTGTGGCGAGGGTCACGTCCGAGGCGGTGCACAGCACCACGTGACGATGGGAGCGTTGCTCGCGCAGCCAGTCGATCAGCTCGTGGTTGTAGGGCAGGGCGACCGGATCCAGCTGCACGCGCCGCGCGATCTCGCGCTTCAGGTGGGCCTTGCCCCGGAGCAGCCAGCCCAGCATCGAGAAGATGGCCAGCGGATGCTGCGCCAGCAGCGCCAGTGCCGACTCGATCAGCAAATCGGAGCGGATGAGCGTGCCATCCAGGTCGACGCATAGCGGGATGCCCGTCTTTGCCGCGTTTTCCACCGCCATGTCCGGCATTGCTAGTCCCTGAATCAGAAAAACGGCCGCGGCGGACGCCGCGGCCTTGAACGTGACGGCCCGGGCGCCTGCCCGGGCCATGGGTCAGCCGAGGGCGGCTTCCAGCTCGGGCAGGATCTTGAACAGATCGCCGACCAGGCCGATGTCGGCAATCTCGAAGATCGGCGCCTCGCCGTCCTTGTTGATGGCGACGATGGTACCCGCGTCCTTGATGCCCGTCAGGTGCTGGATGGCGCCGGAGATGCCGATGGCGATGTACAGCTCCGGCGCGATGATCTTGCCGGTCTGGCCGACCTGCATCTCGTTGGGCACGTAGCCGGCATCGACCGCCGCACGCGAAGCGCCCACGGCCGCGCCGATCTTGTCGGCGAAGGCGTAGACGATCTCGAAGTTTTCCTTCGAGCCCACGCCACGGCCCCCGGAAACCACCTTGGCGGCACCCTGCAGGTCCGGACGGTCGCTTTTGCCCTGCTGCAGCCCGACAAAGCGGGTGTGCGAGGGCAGGGTGGCCTCGACGGTCAGCGCCTCGACCGGGGCCGAACCGTTGGCGGCGGCCGCGGGCCACGACGCGGTGCGGATGGTGGCGACGACCGTGGAGGCGGCATCCACTTCCACGGTAACGATGGCGTTGCCGGCGTAGATGGGGCGCTTGAAGCTGTGCGGCCCCTCCACGGTCATTACGTCGCTGACCTGGGACACGCCCAGCAGGGCGGCCACGCGCGGCGCCAGATCCTTGCCGAAGGTGGTCGAGGGCAGGAACACGTGGCTGTAACCCGCGGCCGCCTTGGCGATCTGCGGCGCGAGCACGGCAGCCAGCGCGTGGGCGTTCTCGGCGCGGGCCACGGTCAGCACCTTGCTGACGCCGTCGATCTTCGCCGCCTCGGCGGCAACCGCATCGGGGGCGTCGGACAGCACGATGACGTCGATGGTGTCGGGCTTCACGGCGGAGGCGGCACTGACGGCGCGGGCGGTAGCACCGTTCAGCTTGCCGTCGAGGTGCTCGGCGATAACGAGGATCTTGGACATGGGATTCTCCGGTCGGCTGCCTTACAGCAGGCCCTTCTGTTTGAGGGCCGCGACGAGTTCGGCGGCGTCCTTCACCATGACGCCCTTGCTGCGCTTGGGCGGGGCGGCGTAGTGGGTGGTCTTGATGTGGTCTGCCGCATCGACGCCCAGCGAGTCCAGCTCGATCACGTCGATCGGCTTGGACTTGGCTTTCATGATGTCGGGCAGCTTGATGAAGCGCGGTTCGTTGAGGCGCAGGTCCGTGGTGATCACCGCGGGCAGGTCGGCCTCGATGGTCTCCAGGCCGGCGTCGACCTCGCGGGTGACCGTGGCCTTGCCGTCGGCGATCTCGACCTTGCCGGCGAAGGTGGCCTGCGGGCGGTCCCACAGGGCCGCCAGCATCTGGCCGGTCTGGTTGGCGTCGTCGTCGATGGCCTGCTTGCCCAGGATGACCAGCCCCGGCTGCTCCTTCTCGATCAGCTTGAGGAAGGTGCGGGCGGCGGTCAGCGGGGCGATGGCCTCCGCGGTCTGGACGTGGATGGCGCGGTTGGCGCCCATGGCCAGGCCGTTGCGCAGGTGAGCGGTCAGGTCGGCCGGGCCGATGCCCACCACGATCACTTCATCGGCGACGCCCTTCTCGCGCAGGCGCAGGGCCTCTTCCAGGGCGATGTCGTCGAACGGGTTGGCGGAGAGCTTCACGCCGTCGGTCACGACGCCCGTGCCGTCCGGCTTGACCTGAATGCGGACGTTGTAGTCCACGACGCGCTTGTAGCCGACCAGAATCTTCATTCGGGGTTCCTGTGCGTAGGGGCGGCCGTCGTTGCGGTCGCCTCGGGTTGACTCCGTATTCTATCCAAACTTCAAACCGGCGTTTGACGCGCCGCGGGATGGCAGACGGCAGAGGTGGCGCGCGGGGGTATCTTTGCGATAATCCGGGGTCATGTCCGGAATCGACCTTTAATGACGCCGACCGTTAGCGTGGTGGTGTGCACCTACAACGGATCGGCCTATGTGGAGCAGCAATTCGCCAGCCTGTTGGCCCAGTCGCGCCTGCCCGACCAGATCGTGATCGCGGACGACGCCTCCTCGGATGGTACGCCCGAGGCCATCGAGCGGTTCGCGGCCCGTTGCCGCGGCCAGGGCGTGGAGGTCGTGCTTCGCCTGCGGCCGGCCAACGTCGGCTTCATCGCCAACTTCGCCGATGCGCTCACGTTGGCGACGGGCGATCTCATCTTCCTTTGCGACCAGGACGATCGGTGGCATGAGGAAAAACTGGCGCGGATGGCCGCGACCCTAGCCGAGGAGCCCGACCTGACCCTTCTGTTCACCGATGCCCGCCTGATCGATGCGGCCGGCGCCCCGCTGGGGCAGACGTTGTTCGACGCGCTCGAACTGCTTCCGGCAGACTGGCACGCCCTGCGCTCCGGCCATGCGTTTCCGGTGCTGCTGCGACGTGCGGTGGTCACCGGGGCGACGACGGCGTTCCGGCAGCCGCTGGTGCGTCGTGCGCTGCCCGTGCCCCCGGGCTGGATCCATGACGAATGGCTGGCCACCGTGGCGGCGCTGACCGGGCGCATCCTGCCGCTGTCGTCGCCGTTGATCGATTACAGGCAGCATGGCGGCAATCAGATCGGGATGCGCAAGCGCACGTGGCGCCAGCGGATCGCCGACCTGTTCCTTCCGCGCAATGCGCTGCTTATCCGGGGGCTGGAGCGCATGGCCGCACTGGACGAACGTTTTGCCGAGGACGCGATGGTGCCGCTCGCCTCGCGCCAGCTGGTCGCCGACCGCATGCGTCATTTCCGCCGACGCGTGGCGATCGGTTCCCTCCCGCGTTACGCGCGATGGCCCGACCTGTGGTCCGAGTGGCAAAGCGGCGGGTATCGTCGGCACGGCAACGGCCTGTCGTCGGTACTACGCGACGCATTGAGGAAGCATTGATCATGGCGCCCGCCTTGCGTATTTCCGTCGTGCTTTGCACATGCGATGGCCAGGCCTACCTTGCGGAACAGCTCAGTACGCTGCTGACGCAGAGCCGCCTGCCTGACGAGGTGATCATCGGTGATGACGACTCGACGGACGGCACATGGACCATCGTCCAGGACTTCGCCGTGCTGGCGCGGACGCGGGGTGTCACCGTGCAGGCGGTACGTCGCCCTCGCCGGCTGGGCTATGTCGCCAACTTCTCCGCTTCGCTGGCGCAGTCCTCGGGCGATCTGGTCTTCCTGTGCGATCAGGACGACGCATGGCATCCGGACAAGATCGGCACCATGGCATCGCGTTTCCTGGCCGATCCGGCGTTGACCTTCCTGCACAGCGATGCCCGCCTGGTCACCGCAGACGGCGCGGACATGGGCTGCGGCCTGTTCGAAGCGCTTGAACTGTCCTCGATCGAACGGGGCCTGATCGACGGCGGTGAGGCGCTACGCGTCTACCTGCGCCGGAACATCGCCACGGGAGCCACGGCGGCATTCCGCCGCGAGTTGTTGGGCCGTGCCTTGCCCGTGCCCTCCGCCTGGGTACACGACGCATGGATCGCCACCCTCGCCGCGGCGACGGGCAAGGTCGATTTCATCGACGATCCGCTGATCGACTACCGCCAGCATGACGGCAACCAGATCGGTATGCGGCCTCGCACGTGGCAAACGCGCCTGGCCGAATTCCGGATGCCGCGTGGGGATGAATTGCGTGCAGCCGTTGCACGCGTCGACGCGCTGGATGAGCGCCTCGATACCGAAGGCGCCCCCGACGGCGTGCAAAACGAAATCGATGCCACGCGACGGCATCTCGAGCGACGCCTGCGCATCGGCACGCGCGTTCCGCTTTTCCGTGTGCCTTCGGTGGCCTGGGAATGGCTGACCGGCGCCTACACGCGTTTTGCCACCGGCACGCGAACGGCGTTGCGCGACCTGTTGAGGAAGGGATGATGGTTACCGGCACGCAGCATGTCGCCATCCTCCTGGCCACTTACAACGGCACCCGCCACCTCGCCGAGCAACTCGACTCCATCGTTGCCCAGACCCATACGGACTGGACGATTCACGCCTCCGACGACGGCTCCACCGACGCGACCCTCGCCCTCCTGCTGACCTATCGCGAGCGGCTCGGCGTGGAGCGCATGGTGCTCTGGCAGGGCCCCAGCGCCGGTTACTCGCGCAACTTCATGTCGATGCTGCATCGTGAGGGCATAACGGGCGACTACGTGGCGTTCAGCGACCAGGACGACATATGGGATGCGCACAAGCTGGAGACCGCGCTTCGCGCGCTCGCCGCGGTGCCGCCGGACAAACCGGCCCTGTACGGCGGCCGTTCGCGGCTGATCGACGAGGCGGGCCGGCCGTTTGGCCTCTCGCCCCTGTTCGCACGCCGCCCCTCGTTTGCCAATGCCTTGGTGCAAAGCCTTGCTGGCGGCAACACCATGCTGCTCAACCGTCGCGCGCGTGACCTGATGTGTCGCGCACCGGCGTCTGCCCGCGTGGTCTCGCACGACTGGTGGGCGTACCTGGTGGTCTCGGGTGCCGGAGGTCGGGTGGTCTACGACCGAGAGCCGACGCTGGGTTATCGCCAGCATGCCGAGAACATCATCGGTTCGAATGCCGGATTGGGCGCTCGCCTGCGCCGCATGGCCGACATGGTGGGTGGCCGTCATCGCGAGTGGAACGAAGCCAACGTTGCCCTGCTGTCGACCATGCGCGATGCGCTGGGCGACGACGAACGCGCGCGCTTCGACCATTTCGCACGGGGCCGCGCCACTTGGTTGCTGCCGCGCCTGTGGCACTTCGCGTGCGCCGGCCTTTATCGGCAGACCGCCATCGGCAATGCGGGGCTGCTGCTCGCCGCGGTGCTGGGCCGGCTGTGAGCCGGCCCCCGCGTGAGCGCTACAGGTTCTGGTAGTTCGGGCCCGAGCCGCCTTCCGGCGTGACCCACGTGATGATCTCGTACGGGTCCTTGATGTCGCACGTCTTGCAGTGCACGCAGTTGGCCGAGTTGATCTGCAGGCGACGCCCGCCTTCGTCCTGCACCATCTCGTAAACGCCGGCCGGGCAGAACCGTTCGCACGGGTTGCCGTATTCCGTCGTGCAGCGATCGACGCAGATGGACGTATCCAGCACCTTCAGGTGCACCGGCTGGTCCTCGTCGTGCTCGGTGGCCGCGAAATACACGCTGGCCAGGCGATCGCGCGGGGGCAGTACGCGGTCGACATAATCCTTTTTCGGTGCCTCGTACTCGCCCAGCTTCTGCAGTGCAGACCAGTCCGCATGGTTCTTCAGTGTCCAGGGCGAACGGCCGCCGGTCACGGTTTCCCACGCGGCGTTGATCAGGCCCCACCACAGGCCCTTGTTGAAACCGGGCCGGATGTTGCGGACCTTCTTCAGCTCGCTCATGACGACGGAGTCGCGCAGCTTTGCATCCCAGCCGGCCGGGCTTAGCGCGTTGCCCAGGAGGTGTTCGGCCGCGAGCATGCCCGAGGCGATCGCCTGGTGCGTGCCCTTGATCTTCGGGACATTCACCAGCCCGGCAGAATCGCCAATGAGTACGGCGCCCGGCATCTCCACCTTGGGCAGTGACTGGAAACCGCCCTCGACGATGGCGCGTGCGCCGGCGGAGACAATGGTCCCGCCGTCTAGAAGGTCCTTGACGTTCGCATGGTGCTTGAACTGCTGGAACGCCTCGAACGGCGAGAACATCGGGTCCGGATAGTCCAGGCCGGCGACGAAGCCGATCGCCACCCGGTCGTTTTCCATGTGATAGAGGAAGCTGCCGCCATAGGTGTCATTGGCCAGCGGCCAGCCCGCGGTATGCACCACCTTGCCGGGTTGGCCACGACCGGGCGGCAGCTGCCACAACTCCTTGATGCCGATGCCGTAAGTCTGCGGGTCGCTGTCCTTGTCCAGGGCGAACTGCCGGATCAACGATTTGGTGATGTGACCGCGGCAGCCTTCGGCCAGCACGGTGACCTTCGCGCGGATGTCGATGCCCTCGGTGTAGCCGGGCTTGTGCGTGCCGTCGCGCGCCACGCCCATATCGCCGATGCGCACGCCGTTCACCGCGCCCGCGTCGTCGAACAGGGCCTCGGCGGCGGCATAGCCGGGAAACACATCCACGCCCAGTGCTTCCGCCTGCGGCGCCAGCCACGCGCACAGCGCGCCAAGGCTGACGATCACGTTGCCGTGGTTATTCATCTGCGGCGGCGTGACCGGGAGTTTCGTGCCGGAGGCGTGGTCGCGCAGCAGCCAGAATTCGTCGGTGGTCACCGGCACGCAGATGGGCGGCGGCGCCGTGCGCCAATCCGGCAGCAACCGATCCAGCGGCCCGGTTTCGATCACGGCGCCGGACAGGATCTGCGCACCGATCGTCGAGGCTTTTTCGATGACGCAGACCGACGTGTCGGGATTGAGTTGTTTCGCACGCATCGCGAACGCCAGGCCGGCGGGGCCGGCCCCGACGACGACGATGTCGTATTCCATGGTCTCGCGGTCGCTCATGGCTGGCTCACTCGAAGTCGGCTGGCGGGGTGACTGACCCATCATTGTCAGGCTTCGTCGCAAGGGGGGCAAATCGCCGTTTGAAACGTCCTCACGCGAGGGGGCCTTGCACGACGTTCACATATCGCGTTCATAATCGTGCCAAGCGCCAGGAGATTTCATGAATACGATGCCGCCGGTGGCCGACACCGACATGCGCCGCGCCACGCTCTTGCAGATCCTGCATTGGCTGGCTATCGGAAGGGTGCAGCCGCAAGCCCTGTCCGATGTCTACCAGAACGCTATCGAGCGCCTCAATCCGCGTTTGAACGCCTTCGTCGATTACAGCGTCTCGCTGATCCAGGAACAGGCCCTGGCCGCGGATCGTCGCCGTCGCGACGGCGTCATCGGGCGCCTGGACGGTATACCGATCGCGATCAAGGACAACTTCGACGTGGCCGGCGTGCCCACACGTGCCGGCATGCGGCGGCGCAGCGTCGTGCCCGACGAAGATGCGCACGTGGTGGCGCGCCTGCGCGCGTCGGGCGCCGTTCTACTGGGCAAGACCAACATGGACGAGGGCGCACTGGGCCTCACCACCAACAATCCCGTGCATGGCGCGACGCACAACCCGCATCGGCTGGGTTACACCGCGGGCGGTTCGTCCGGCGGCGCGGCCGCGGCCGTGGCGTCGGGCATGGCGGTGGCGGCCATCGGTTCGGACAGCCTCGGCTCCATCCGCGTGCCGGCCAGCTATTGCGGCATCTATGCGCTGAAGCCGACCCATGGCGAGATCTCGGCGAGGGGCCTGGTGCCGGCGGCGCGTCGCCTGGATGCCGTGGGCCTGCTGGCGCGCGGGGTAGACGATCTCACCGTGCTGCTGCAGACGTTGGCCGGCTACGACGCGGACGATCCGCGCTCGCGCCGCCGTCGCGTGGCGTTCTCGCCACCGGACTGGGAGCCGGGCAACCTGCGCGCGGGTTTCCTGCCCGACCTGACTGCCATCGGCGTCGGGCAGGACGTGATCGATGTGTTCGAAGCGGCCCTGGCGCGCCTGCAGGGTGAGCTGGGCGAGCGCCGCCAGGTCGATTTCTCGGACTGGGATTTCGCCCGGACGCGGCGGGCGGGCCTGCTGCTGATGGAAGCGGAGATGATCCACACCTTCGCCGCGGAACTGGCCGACGAGGCCTATCCGGTATCGGCGGGCTTCCGCGACATGGTCGGCTTCGCTACCCGCAAGTCGGCTGCCGACTATGCCGCCGCCGATGGCGTACTGGATGCAGCCACCCTGAAGATGCGTCGCCTGTTCGCACAAGTGGACGTGCTGGTGCTACCGACCACGCCGCAGGGTGCCTTCCCGCTCGACGGCCCGGTGCCTGCCTCCCAGGCCGACCTGTGCGGCTTTGCCAGCCTGGCGGGTTGTCCGGCGGTCAGTATTCCCATGGGCACGCTGGCCAACGGTATGCCGATCGGCATGCAACTGGTCGGCGCGCGCGGTTCGGACCTGCGCCTGCTGGAACTGGCGGCGGTGTGTGCTTCGTCGCTCGATGCAGAGCCCGCCTACCCGGTGGAACCCGCCTGACTGCCGCGTGGCAACCGGTCGATCTGCCGGGTGCCGAGGTGGATCTCGCGCCGGCATGGCTGCCGCGCGACGAAGCGGATGCGCTGCTTGCGTCGCTGCTCGCCACCTTGCCGTGGGAGGTCCATCGCATCCGCATGTTCGGGCGGCAGGTGGACTCACCTCGCCTGAGTGCGTGGATCGGTGACGCGGACGCCGCGTACCGTTATTCAGGCACCCGCTTCATTCCGCATCCGTGGCCGGACTCGCTGCACGCGTTGCGCGAGCGTGTGGGGGCCGCGTGCGGTACCTCGTTCAACAGCGTGCTGGCCAACCTCTACCGTAACGGTGCCGACCGGATGGGCTGGCACAGTGACGACGAGACCGAGCTCGGTGCCGAGCCGGTCATCGCTTCGGTCAGCTTGGGCGCGGCACGGACATTTCGTTTTCGTGCCAGGGCAGGAGGTGGCCCGGCCGTGGCGGTGGACCTGCCGCACGGCAGCCTGTTGCGCATGGCTGGCGCGACGCAACGCTTATATAAGCATGAGTTGCCGGCGCGACGACGCGTGGACGCGCCAAGGATCAACCTGACGTTCCGCCAGGTGGCACCGCCTGCTCCAGGGTCCAGGCGGTGATCTGGCGGGCCAGCGTGTCCATCGCCCGGCCGAACGCCTCGACCACCTGCGGCACGGCCTTGCCGTCGACCGGCTCGCGCACCTCGAAGCGGCGCGCGCCGACCATCTGGTGCTTGCGCGTGCCAGCGAGGATGGCATCCAAACGGATCACTACAGTTGGCTTGCCGTCGATGTACTCGGTCTGGAACGCGGCCAGGCTGCCATCCAGCTCGTAGTCGGCGCCGAGATTGCCGTCGTCGATGCCGATGGCGCGCACGCGGCCGGTATCGCGGAAGGCATCGGCCAGCCGGTCGCGCACGAGGTGCGGCACGCTGTCGGCCCAGCGCGCGCCGGCGTAGACACTGATGGTATTGGCTTCGGGCACTACGGCGATGCGTGCGCTGTCGAGCGCGCGCGGTGCGGTGGGGGTGGCGATGCGCAACGTCCAGGCCACGCTCGTCGTGGTCGCCGGACGCGCCGCCGGTGCCGCGGGCAGCAGGTAGACACGGGGCGATTCGGCCTTGGGCAGGATCGAGCAGCCGGCCAGCAAGGCAAGGCATAGCGGAGCGGCGAAGCGGGCCAGTCTCATGGCGTGAACTCCCTGGTTTTCTCGCGACCGAGCAGGTAGCCGCTGGGGTTTTCGTCGAGGCGCCGGGTGATCGACCGCAGCGAGCCCAGTGTGTCGCGCAGCTCGTGCAACGCGGGTGCCAGATCGCCCAGGCTGGCGGCACCGCCGTTGATCGCGTCGGCATTGTCGTTGAGCAGGCGATCGACCGATGCCGTGGCGCGTTCCAGCGACGCCATCGCCCGCTGCGCGCTTTCCAGCGTGGCCTTGCCCTGCGTGTCGATCAGGCCGTTGGCGTTGTGCACCAGGGCGCGGCTTTCCGCCAGTGTGTCGTCGGCCTGTCGGGTCACGCTCACCAGTTGCCTGATCAGCACGCGGATGTCCTCCCGCTCGTCGGCGATCACGGCCGTGGTCTTGTCGAGGTGATCGAGCGTGTTCTGCACCCGCTGCACATTGTCCTTGGACAACAGCTCGTTGGCCTTCGCGGCGGCCTGGCTGATGTTGGTCATCAGGTCCTCGCCGTTGGCCAGCAAGCGCGCGAACGGCGACGGGTCGGCGACGATCACCGGCACCTGGCCATCGTGTCCCACCATCAGCGGGCTGCCCGGCGAGCCGCCGGATAACTGGATGATGGCGACGCCGGTCACGCCGGTGAGGGCAAGCTTGGCGTGGGTATCCTTGCGCAGCGGCGTGTCGCCGGAAAGGCGCACGCGGGCCAGTACACGGCGCGGGTCTTCGGGGTCCAGCCTCAGCTGGGTGACGTCGCCCAGCCGGATGCCGTTGTACTGCACGGTGCCGCCCTTCGACAGGCCGGTCACGGCTTCATTGAAGACGATGTCGTAGTAGTTCCATTCCTGGTCGGAATGCGCCCTGGCCAGCCACACGCCGAAGGCCAGGCCGAAGAGGACGACCAGGACCGCGAACAGTCCGATCAGTACGTGGTGGGCACGGGTTTCCATGGTTCATTCCTTGCCGCGGTGGGCGGCGAGCGTGGCGGCACGGCCGCGCGGTCCGTTGAAATACGCCTGGACCCAGGCATCGTCGGTACGTGCGACCTCGTCGATGGGAGCGGCGGCCAGCACGCGCCGTTGCGACAGCACGGCCACGCGATCGCACGTGGAATACAACGTATCCAGGTCGTGTGTCACCAGGAACACGGTCAACCCCAGCGCATTGCGCAGGGTGACGATCAGGCTGTCGAACGCCGCGGCGCTGATCGGGTCCAGCCCGGCGGTGGGTTCGTCGAGGAAGAGGATCTCCGGGTCGAGCGCCAGCGCACGTGCCAGGGCAGCGCGCTTGATCATGCCGCCGGACAGCTGCGAGGGGTATTTGCGCCCCGCGTCCGCGGGCAGGCCGGACAGCGCCAGCTTCACGCCGGCAAGCCGTTGCGCGTCGCCGCGAGCCAGGCCGGCATGTTCGATCAGGGGCAGCGCGATGTTCTCGGCCACGGTCAGCGACGAGAACAGGGCGCCGCTCTGGAACAGCACGCCGAAGCGACGCTCCACGCGCGAGCGTTGTTCGTCGGACAACGCCAGCAGGTTTTCGCCGAAGACGCGTACCTCGCCGGCCACCGGTCGCACCAGTCCGACGATGGTGCGCAGCAGTACCGACTTGCCGGTCCCCGAGCCGCCGACGATGCCGATGATTTCACCGCGGTAGACGTCGAGGTCCAGGTCCTCGTGGACGGTCTGCGCGCCGAAGCGGTTGACCAGCCCGCGCACGGCGATCACGGTCTCCTTGGCGCTCACCAGCCCATCTCCATATAGAAGAGGGCGGCCAGCGCATCCAGCAGGATCACCACGAAGATGGACTGCACCACCGCCGAGGTGGTGTGCTCGCCCACCGACTGCGCGCTGCCGCTCACCTTGAAACCTTCCATGCATCCGATGACGCCGATCATGAAGGCGAACAGGGGCGCCTTGACGATGCCGACCAGGAACTGGCCGAGCGAGATGTCCGACTGGAACATCGACAGGAACATCGAGGGCGACATCTTCAGCACCGCCATGCACACCACGCCGCCACCGGCGATGCCCGCGATCATCGCGATGAAGGTGAGCAGGGGCAGGGCGACCAGCAGCGCCAGCACCCGCGGCAGCACCAGCAGTTCCACCGGGTCCAGGCCCAACGTGCGGATCGCGTCGATCTCCTCGCGGGCCTTCATCGAGCCGATCTGCGCGGTGAAGGCACTGGCGGTGCGACCGGCGAGCAGGATGGCGGTAAGCAACACGCCGAATTCCCGCAGGAAGGCGAAACCGATCAGGTCGACGGTGAAGACACTGGCGCCGTAACTGGCCAGCGCCGTGGACCCGAGGAAGGCGACCACGGCGCCCACCATGAAGGAAAGCAGGGCGAGGATGGGTACCGCATCCAGGCCGGTCTGTTCGATATGCGCCACCAGGGACGTGACGCGCCAGCGCCGGGGCCGCCATGCCGTGGCGAGAAATCCCTGCAGGGTGATGCCGATGAACGCCAGCAAGGTCGCCGTCTGTTTCCAGGTGCCTTCCAGCGCGCGGCCGATCCGCTCAAGCATGTCCACGAAGCCGGCATCGCGCTTTCGCTTCGTGCCGGTGCAGTAGGTGTCCATGGCGTCGCCGACGGTCTGCAGCAGGGCCCGGCGGGCGGCGGGCAGCACGTCGTCCCGGGCGAGTTGCCGCGTGCGTACGCTACCCAGCAGCTCGGCGACGACGAAGGCGCCCGACGTATCCATCGCGCCGAGCCGGTGGGTATCGATCACGGTGTCGCCGTCGATCGCACCGGCCAGTTCGCCGGCGCGACGCTGCAGATCCGTGTAGTGGGCGAGTGTCCAGTCGCCCGCGAGCATCAGCCGCTGGCCGGCGGCGTCGCGGGTAAGGGTGGCCGAGCCGGGGCGGGATGCCGATGCCATGGGCGGAACACTAACAGGAGCCGGCGCCCGCGCGGCGATCGTGCTGCACCGCGATTGGCCTTCTGCACCGCCGCGGCCGATAATGCCGGGCTACTGCCTACCGCCATCTCCTGCAAGGTAAGACGATGACCGACAAGACCGAACTCAACGCCACCCACCGCGAACTCGGTGCCCGCATGGTCGACTTCGGCGGTTGGGACATGCCGATCGCCTACGGTTCGCAGATCGAGGAGCACCACGCCGTCCGCAAGGACGCCGGCATGTTCGACGTCTCGCACATGACCGTGGTCGACCTCACCGGCGAGCGCACCCGCGAGTTCCTGCGCAAGCTGCTCGCCAACAACGTCGACAAGCTGACCAAGAGCGGCAAGGCCCTCTACACGTGCATGCTCGCCGAGAACGGCGGCGTCATCGACGACCTCATCGTCTATTTCCTGCGCGAGGATTTCTTCCGCCTGGTCGTCAACGCTGCGACGCGCGTCAAGGATCTGGCCTGGATCGAGAAGCAGGCCGCCGCGTTCGGCGTCACCGTGCGCGAGCGCCCCGAGTTCGGGATGATCGCCGTGCAGGGCCCCAACGCCCGCCAGAAACTGCTCGGCCTGCTGCCGGACGAGGTGCGCGAGAAAGCCGGCAAGCTGGGCAAGTTCGCCGCCCTCGAGGTGGAAGGGCCGAACGGCATGCCGCTGTTCCTCGCCCGCACCGGCTACACCGGTGAAGACGGTTTCGAGGTCGTGGTGCCCAACAGTCGTGTCGTCGAATTGTGGAACCTGCTGCGCGAGGCAGGCGTCGCCCCGGCGGGTCTGGGTGCACGCGACACGCTTCGCCTGGAGGCCGGCATGAACCTCTACGGCCAGGACATGGACGAGACGGTCAGCCCCTGGGAAGCCGCGCTCGCCTGGACGATCTCGCTCGACGAGGGACGCGACTTCATCGGTCGCGCGGCGCTGGAAGCGATGAAGGTCCAGGGCGTGCCGCGCGTCATGATCGGCCTGGTGATGGACGAGAAGGGCGTGCTGCGTCACGGCCAGAAAGTGCTCACGGCCATTGGCGAAGGTGAGATCCTCTCGGGCGGGTTCGCACCCACGCTTGGCAAGTCGGTGGCCTTCGCCCGGGTCCCCGCGGGTGACCATGGCGATGTCCGGGTCGATATCCGCGGCCGCGAGATTCCGGTGCGCGTGGTCAGGTTCCCGTTCGTCCGCGACGGCCAGCCCATGCCGGGCATCGTCGATTGATCCGCTGCATGCTTTCGCGAAACGCGTGGACCGGCGACAATGGCCCGACCCGCTATCGCACCCCCGTCCCGAGCTAACGAGGAATACCCCATGAGCGAAATCCCAGGCGATCTGAAGTTTGCCAAGTCCCACGAGTGGGTCCGCGTCGAGCAGGACGGCACGGTCACCGTCGGCATCTCCGACCATGCTCAAGGCGCATTGGGCGATCTGGTCTACGTCGAACTGCCGGAAGTCGGCAGCAGCGTGCAGGCCGGCAACGGCACCGCCGTGGTCGAATCGGTCAAGGCCGCCTCCGATATCTACGCACCGGTGTCGGGCGAGATCATCGAGGTCAACGCCACGCTGAGCGACAAGCCGGAAACGATCAACGAGGATCCTTACGAGGCTGGCTGGATCTTCAAGCTGAAGGTCGACGACAAGAGCGAAATCGACAGCCTGATGTCGGCCGACGAGTATGCCGAGCTCATCGAAAACGGCGACGACTGATCGCCCCTGTCGTGCTTCAACCCGATGCCGGTCGTCCTCGACCGGCATTTTTTTGTCCGCGGGGCGTCTCCGGAGAAATTTTTTTTTCGGCCCAGTCGTCTTCCGTTCATCCCCGGAATTCGCCCCTGAGGCAGTCGCCGGCCGGTATGAAAATATCGCGCGACGATCCTCGCGCCGCGCATGCTCTTTTATTGGAAAGGCGATAAAAAACGCTTTATTTACGGTGTTTGCTGAACGGACTTTCCGTCGCAGCGTGTTTCGTTATGGAAGTCCATTAGTACGCCGACAGCGTCGACGGTAACGCCCACGGCCACCGTGTAGTCCGTTCGATCGTCGGTTATGTGTCCGCAACGTCTTCAATTTAGAGCCAAAATTTATTGACAGCGGAAATGTTGAGGAATAGCTTTTGCGTCAATTGACGGGGAACCCGGAAATGGAAACAGAAAAATTCATCAGGCCGTACGTGGAGCATGGTTCGAAAGCGGGTGCGGTTCGCAAGATCACCGTCTCGATTCCGCTGCATATCCTCCGCCTGCTATCCGATGAACGTACACGCCGCCAGGTGAACAATTTGAGGCACGCGACGAACAGCGATCTGCTGGTTGAAGCGTTCCTTCATGCTTTTACTGGGCAACCACTGCCAACTGATGAGGAGCTGAGACGAACCATGGCCACTGCCAAGAAAGCCACTGCCAAGAAAGCCGCCGCCAAGAAGGCGACGAAGAAGTCCACCGTAAAGAAGACCACCGCGCGCAAGACGCCGGCCAAGAAGGCCTCGACCCGCAAGGTCGCGACCAAGAAGGCGTCGACCCGCAAGTCGCCGGTCCGCAAGACCACCGCCAAGAAGGCTGCGGTCAAGAAGACCTCGACCCGCAAGGTCGCCACCAAGAAGGCTTCGACCCGCAAGTCGCCGGTCAAGAAGGCCACCACCACCCGCAAGGTCGCCGCCAAGAAGACCGCCCGCAAGGCAGCTACGCCGCGCAAGGCCGCCGCACCGCGTAAGGCAGCTGCCCCGCGCAAGGCTGCCGCTCCGCGTAAGGCCGCCACCAAGAAAGTCGCCACTGCCAAGGTTGCTCGCGCTACCCGGACCGCCAAGGTCAAGTAAGCGTTACCTACTTATAAGAACGTGCTTTGCGAATTATCTCCCCGCGGTGCCCAGCGCGGGGAGACGCTTCGAAACTTGACCCCGGCTTGCCGGGGTTATTCATTTGTGGGACGGCCATGCTGGATTCACGCGGCCATTACGGTTACCTTGTCGCCACATCGCGCTGCGGGGGACGGGGGGTCCACCGCGTCAAGCCATAGGGGGCGCGCGTCTTGCGGAGTCCGTACGACCGCCATGGATAACCGTCTACGCACCATCGAGCGCCGCCGCCAGCGTGGCGCGATCAGTCCCGTCACCCTTGCCGTCGTCGTCATCGTCGCCGCGCTTGCCGTCGCAGCCTGGTTCCTCATCATCAAGCCCTACCGCGATGCCCACGAGGCGGAAGCACCGGCACCGGTCGCCGTGCAGAATTCGACAGCCACGCGTGACACGACGCCCGTGGCCAACGTCGATGCCCTGAGCGTCGACCAGCTGCTGGCCGAAGCGCGCACCGCCATGAACGAGCAACGCCTGGTGGCGCCCGCCGGCAACAATGCGTTCGAGTTCTACATGAAGGTGCTGGAGAAGCAGCCGGGTAACCCCGTCGCCGCCGACGCGCTGCGCGAGACCTTCTCCTACGGCTCGGCCGCGACCGAGCAGACGATCAACCAGCGTGATTTCAACGAAGCCCAGCGCGAGATCGACCTGCTTGCCAAGGCCGACCCGGAAAACTACACGCTGACCATCCTGCGCTCGAAGCTGGATGCGCAGCGCAAGACACTGGACCGCGAGCAGCAGCAGGCCCTGGACGCCCAGAAGGCCCAGCAGCTTGCCCAGCAGAACGCCGCGGCGAGCCGTCAGCAGCAGGCCGAACAGGCCGCCGCCGCCGCCGAAGCCCAGCGTTCGCAGGCGGCACGTGAGCAGGCGGCGCGTCTTGCCCAGTCGCAGCAGCAGGCCGCCCCGGCCGCCGCCGCGGTCACGCGTCAGGCCGCGACCGCGCCCTCGGGGCCCGCCGCGGCCGAAAGCGGTGCGATCAGCGATGCCGTGCTGGTCCGCCAGATCAGCCCGCGCTACCCGACGGCCGCCATGCGTGCCAATCAGGAGGGCTGGGTGGATGTCGAACTGACGGTAGGCGTCGATGGCGCCGTGTCCAATGTCACCGTCGTCGATTCACAGCCCAAGCATGTATTCGATCGCTCGGCCATGGACGCGGTGGGTCGCTGGGAGTTCAAACCGGCCATGCGCAACGGCGAGCCGATGGCCGTGACCCTGCGGCGCCGGTTGCAGTTCAACCTCGGCCGGTAAGCGTGTGTCCCCCCTGCCGGGGGACGCGTCAGTCCGACGCTTTCTTTTTCTTCTTGGTCGAGGTGGCGGGCGCTGTCTTCTTTGCCGGCGCCGCCTTGCCCTTCGTCTTCGACTTCGACTTCGTAGCGGCTGCCTTGGCCGGCGCAGCCGCGGCCTTGGCCACCGGCGCCGCGCGCACGTTGCCTTCCACACCGGCCCAGTCGACGTGATTGAGGCCGAGCAGGCTGTCGAACACCATCGGCATGAGGCCGGCCGGTATCGGGCCCGCACCGTTCCACATGGTCACTACGCCGGCGTGGTATTTCGGGAAGAAGCCGATCATGGTGCGGTAGCCCGACACGGCGCCCGCGTGGAAGATCAGGTCCTCGTTGGCGTACTTGAACACGCGCCAGCCCAGTGCATAGTGGGCTTCGGTCACGCGTGCACGGCGCCAGGGCAGCGAGTGCACCTCGGAGGGCGTGTCTACTTCGGGCGCATGCAGCACGTCCAGCGACGGTGTCGGCAGGACGTCCGGACGTCCACCCATCTGGGCCATCAACCACTGCTCCATGTCGCGCAGGCTGGCGTTGACACCGGCCGCGGGGGCGACCCGGTAGTAGCTGTCGTTGGGCTCGTAGGGAATCCAGTTGTGCGGCCCGCCACGATGCGGCCGTGCCCAGCTCTTGCTGGCCTCGAGGGCATCGCGGCCGTAGCTGGCGGTGGTCATGCCCAGTGGCGCGAAGATGCGCCGCTCCACCTGACGGAAGAAGTAATCACCGGTGGTGGCGTAGATCACGTCGCCGATCATGCTGAAGGCCACGTTCTGGTAGCCGTAGCACGCGCCGACCTTGCACGAGAGGTCCACCTCGTCGAGCTTGCGGACCAGCTCCTCGTAAGGCGCGTCGGCCTCGAGCATGTTGTCGTAGGTGTTGCGCGGCAGGCCCAGACGCTGGCCGAGGATGTCACGCACCGTGGCCTGCTGCGCGGCCTGCATGTCCTTGAGCTTGAAGTACGGGATGGTGTCGATCAGCTTGGTGTCCCAGCTGAGGAACCCCTGGCGCACCAGCACCGCGGTGACGCCGGTGGCGAAGGCCTTGGAGAGCGAGGCCAGGCGGAATACGGTTTCCGGCGTGGCGGCTTCCTTCGTCTTCGCGTTGGCATAGCCGATGGCTCGCTCGTAGACCACCTTGTCGTCGACGATGATGGCCGTGACGATAGCCGGTGCCGCGTCGCGGGCTTCGGCGGCATCCATCCAGCGTTTGTAGTTTTCGATCGTGTCCTTGACCCGCTCGGCCGGCAGTTTTTCCGACGCGGGGTCGACATGGACCACCGGCGGCTTCTGCGGGGGCGGCGCCGCGAGGGCCAGGGGGACAGCGGAGGCGCAGGCGAGGGCGCAGGCGAGCAGGGAGGCGGAACGAAACGACATGCTTATCTCGCGCGGTCGAGGCGTGGGGGCACGCCGCGGGAAGGGGGATGCCAGCGAGCGCGGCATCGTCGTCCGCATTGTCTTTCACTTCCGGGTTCGCCACAACGCATGCGCCTTGACCTCCCTGAACGAAAGCGGCGTGCTAGTCTCGACGCAGATTCCCGCGGAACGCCCGCCACCCGTGAACGTCCGTCGACGCGTCGCCCTGGGCGAGGGCAGGACCCTCGCGCTATCCGTCATCGCCTTCTTCTTCGTGATGACGTCCTATTACGTGCTGCGCCCCGTTCGCGACCAGCTTGCCGGCGCCGCGGGGTCGCAATCGCTGCCCACGTTCTACGCCATCGTGTTCGTGGTGATGCTGGCGCTGACGCCCGTGTTCGGCTGGCTGGTCTCGCGCTTTCCGCGCAAGCGCGTCATCGGCAGCAGTTACCTCTTCTTCGCGGCATCCATGCTGGCGTTCATCCCGGCCTTCGTCGCCCAGGACCGGATCGGCGCGGTGTCGCTGGGGCGCATCTTCTTCGTCTGGGTCAGCGTCTTCAACCTGTTCGTGGTGTCGCTGTTCTGGAGCTTCATGGCCGACGTGTACCGCAGTCAGCAGGCGCGCGTCATGTTTCCGTTCATCGCCGCCGGCGGCATGGCCGGCGCGTTGCTGGGCCCCCTGCTGACCCGGTTGCTGGTCCAGCGGCTGGGTGTGCCGGCCATGCTGGTGGTGTCCGCCACGCTGCTGTTGCTGGCGCTGGGCGCGTTGCTGGCCCTGTCCGGGCGCCGCGACATCAACGACGACAGCGCCGGCGCGCCGGTGGGCGGGTCGATCCTGCAGGGCGCCAAGGCCGCGTTCTCGCAACCGTTCCTGCGCTACATGCTGGTGCTGATGCTGCTGGGCGACGGCATCGCCACCATGGGCTACACGCTCATGGCCGATTACACCAAGGCCCACTTCGTGGACAACGCGGCGCGCACGGCCTTTTACGCCGACCTCGACCTGTGGACCAACTGCTTCGGTGCGTTACTGCAGCTGACGCTGACCCCGATGATCATGCGCGGCCTGGGCGTGGTCTGGGCGATGGTGTTGCCGGCGCTGGCCAACATGCTCCTGTTGCTGGGCCTGTCGCTGGCCGGGCTGGTCGACCTGCACGTGGGCGGCTGGACGATTCCGGTGATCGCCATCGTCCTGGTCGGCTCGCGTGGCATGACCTACGGGATGACCAAGCCAGCGTCCGATGCGCTCTACACGCGCACGCCCCGCGAGGTGCGCTACAAGGGCAAGAACTTCATCGAGACCGCGGTGTGGCGCTTCGGCGACCTGGTGGTCACTACCGGTCTGGTCGCCCTGCGCGGCGCGGGCGTCGGCATCACTGCGATCGGTCTCACCGCGGCCGGGCTGGCCTGCGTGGCCGCGGAGATGGGGCGTCGGGCGGCGACATCCCCCGACCTGCTGCCGGAGCAGCCTGACGATCAGCCGGTGATATAGCTCTCGAGCTGGCTGATGGTTTCTTTCTGCTCGGAGATCACCGCCTTGACCAGGTCGCCGATGGACACGATGCCGACCATCGCTTCGCCATCGATCACCGGCAGGTGGCGCAGGCGACCGTCAGTGCACAGGCGCATGCACTCGTCCACCGTGGCGTCGACGGACACCGTGATCACACTGGCCGTCATGATCTCGGCCACCGGCGTGTCGCGTGACGAGCGATCCTTCAGGATCACCTTGCGTGCGTAATCGCGCTCGGACACGATGCCGACCAGCGCGTCGCCCTGCATGACCACCAGCGCGCCGACGTTCTTTTCCGCCATCTGCCGGACTGCGTCATACACGGACGCCTCGGGCGCCACGGCGAAGACCGCCTTGCCCTTGCCTTCGAGAAGATGCCTGACCTGCTGCATGATCGTGACTCCGCTGCATGCGGCGTGCCGCCGCGGAAACAGCGAGTCTACGCCGGCGGCTGTCCGGTGGGGTCACGGCCAGGTGAACGCGCCTGCCCGCGGCGCGACTCCACGTAATACAGCGGGCGCCGCTTGGACTCCGCGTAGGTCCGTCCGATGTATTCGCCGATGACGCCCAGCGCCAGCAACTGCGCGCCGCCCAGGAACAGGATGACCACCATCAGGGTCGGGTAACCCCGCACCGGGTCGCCCCAGAGCCAGACCTTGAGCAGCACCCACAAGCCGTAGAGGAAGGCGAGCAAGGCCGCTGATACGCCCAGCCATGTGGCGATGCGCAGCGGCGCGGTGGAAAACGAGGTGATGCCTTCGACGGCCAGGTTGCCCAGCCGCCAGTAGTTCCATTTGGTGACGCCGGCATGGCGGGCATCGCGGTGGTACACCACCGATGTCTGCCGGTAGCCGATCCAGGCGAACAGGCCTTTCATGAAGCGCTGGCGCTCACGCAACCCACCCAGCGCCTCCACGGCGCGACGCGAGAGCAGGCGGAAGTCGCCCGTATCGCGTGGCAGCGGGGTATCGGCCACGCGCTCCATCACCCGGTAGAACGCCGCGGAGGTGAATCGCTTGAAGCGTGTTTCGCCGTCGCGTTCCCCGCGCGTCGCGTACACCACGTCGAAGCCTTCCTGCCAGCGCGCCACCAGCGTGGGGATCAGCTCGGGCGGGTCCTGCAGGTCGGCGTCGATCACCACCACCGCATCGGCGTCCGCGACGTCGAGGCCGGCCGTCATGGCCGCTTCCTTGCCGAAGTTGCGTGACAGGCGCAGCGCCACCACGCGCGCGTCGCGCTGCGCGATGGCCTCGATCAGCGCCCAGGTGTCGTCGCCACTCCCGTCGTCGACATAGATGATGCGCGACGCCGCGGCCAGGCCGTCGAGCACGGCGCCCATGCGCGCGTGGAATTCGTCGATCACCTGCGCTTCGTTATAGGCCGGGACGACGATCGCGAGGGAGTAGGTCATCGGTGTGCTCAGCGGATGCGTCCGGCCGCCGGTGCCGGTCGCGTGAGGTAGGCCGGTCCGCCGAGCTGGCCCATCTGCTGGGCAATCCACGCCGCGCGACGCTGCACATAGGCGCTGGGCGCATCGGCGTGGAACCGCCGGGGATTGGGCAACACGGCAGCCAGGCGGGACGCCTGCGCCACGCCCAGCCGGTCGGGCGTGATGTGGAAGAAGGCTTCGCTGGCGGCACCGACGCCGTAGACGCCGTCGCCCAGCTCCACGGTATTCATGTAGACCTCGAGGATGCGCTGCTTGGACCACAGTGCTTCGATCAGCACCGTGTAGTACGCCTCCAGGCCCTTGCGAACGAAGCTACGGCCGTTCCACAGGAACAGGTTCTTGGCGACCTGCTGGCTGATCGTGCTGGCACCGCGCAAGCGCTTGCCCTCGTCGGCGGCGTCGATGGCATCCTGGATCGCATCGACGTCGAAGCCGTGGTGGTAGGGGAATTTCTGGTCCTCGCCCGCGACCATGGCCAGGCCGACCTGCGGCGATATGCCTGCCCAGGGCACCCAGTGGCGGCGGTAGGTGAAATCGCTCTCGCCGCCGAGCAGGGCGCCGATCCGGCGCTCCATGATCATGGCGCTGGTCCAGGGCGGGACGAAGCGCAGCACCCCGACCACGAGGCACGACAACGCCACCCACGAAACCACGAGTAGCGCGACGATGTGGACGAGGCGGCGGGGCAGCGAGCGAGGCGTCGGGCTCATGGCGTCACGGCGAAGAAGGATGGCGCAGTATAAGGGCCGCGCGCGTGCCGGGCTTGTCGACGACGCGCTGCATCCCCATCTCCCGTCGGATCACCCGGAGGCCACCGTGACCGATTCGCTCCTCGACACCCTTGCATCCGAAGACATCCTGCACCGCTTCCTGTTGGAGAAAGCCGGCGTGCGCGGCGTCTTCGTCCGCCTCGGCGCCAGCTGGCAGGACATTGCGTCACGGGCGGAGTATCCGCCGGCCCTGCGCGACCTGCTGGGCCAGGCGATGGCTGCCTCCGCGTTGCTCACCGGCAACATCAAGTTCGAAGGTTCGCTGTCGCTGGAGTTCAAGAGCCAGGGCGCACTGCGCCTGCTCTTCGCCGAATGCACCGACAAGGGCCGCCTGCGCGGGCTGGCACGGTTCGAACCGGACCAGCTTGCGCCCGGCGGCGAACTCGACTTCAGGGCGCTGCCGGAAGCGGCCCTGGCGATCACCATCGGCCAGATCGACCGCGGTCGCTACCAGGGTCTGGTCGACCTGGACGCGCCGTCGCTGGCCGAGGCGCTGGAAAGCTACTTCGAGCGCTCCGAGCAACTGCCGGCCCGCATCCTCCTGGCCGCGGACGGCCAGCACGCAGTCGGCCTGTTCCTGCAGCCCGTGCCGGGCGAGGGCGGCCACGACGCCGCGGAAAACGACGACGATGCCTGGGAACGCGTCGGCCACCTGACCGCGACGCTGAGCGCCAGCGAGATGCTGACGACGCGCCCGGAGGAACTCCTGTTCCGGCTCTACCACGAGGAAACGGTGCGCCTTTATGAGCCCAGGTCGCTGGCCTTCGGCTGCACCTGCTCGCAGGAGCGCGTGGAAGGCATGCTGCGCGCGCTGGGACGCGAGGAAGTCGAGGCCACCCTGGAGGATCGCCATGGCGAGATCGAGGTGATCTGCGAGTTCTGCGCCACCCGCTACGTCTTCGACCGCGTCGACGCCGAACGCCTGCTCACCCAGTCCGACACCCCTCCCTCCCCCAAAACCCTACAGTAGGAGCGCACGCTGTGCGCGAAAAGCCAACAAAGCGGTGAAGCGGCAAGCCCGCGAAAAGCCAACGAAGCGTTGAAGCGGCAAGCCCGCAAAGACAACATCGCGACGGCGCGGCAACCTCGCATCGCGCACATCGTGCGCTCCTACATCGCCTTTTAGGAGCAACTGGGGATCAGGCATCCAACGACAGCGGCGCCGCCAGCCACTTGCTCGCCGGCTGCGGCTGCGCGAAAAGGAAACCCTGACCGAAGCGACAGCCGATGCGCTGCAATACGCGCATCTGCGACTCGGTCTCGATGCCTTCGGCGATCACCTGCATCCGCAGCGAATCCGCCAGCGCCTGGATGGCGCGCACCACGGCGGTGCTGTGAGCCTGGTCATCTTCGGCGGGCAGCTCGATCACGAACGAGCGATCGATCTTCAGGGTTTCGATCGGGTACTGGTGCAGGTAGCTCAACGACGAATAGCCCGTGCCGAAATCGTCCAGCGCGATACCCACGCCGTGCCCTTGCAGGTTCTCCAGTATCCGTTTCACCTGGGCCGGATTTTCCAGCAGGGCGCGCTCGGTCACTTCCACGCGGATGCATCGTGCGGGTACGCCATGCTGGGCGAACAGGTCGAGCAGGCGCTGGTCGAGGTCGGGCGAACGAAAGTGGCTTCCCGAGACGTTGATGCTGATGAAGCCCTCGTCGCGCGTGAGCGCGCGGGCCTGCCTTGCGACCTGCTCGAAGATCTGCCAGTCGATCGCTTCGGAGCAACCAGTATCTTCGGCCACCGCCAGGAACTCGCCGGGCGGAAGCAGGCCGCGCTCCGGATGGCGCCAGCGCAGCAGGGCTTCGTAGCCCACCACACGCAGGTTTTCCAGCTCGACGATGGGCTGGAAGAACGGCACGAACTCGTTACGGGCGATCGCCCGGCGCAGGTCGCCTTCCAGTTCGAGCAGCGACAACGCTTCGCGCCGTAGCCGATCGTCGAAGATGGCCGCGCGGTGGCGTCCTTCGTCCTTCGCGCGGTACATCGCCGAATCGGCGTCGCGCAGCAGTTCTTCCGGCCGCGTGTACTCGGGCGTGGGCAGCGCGATGCCGATGGATGCGGAGGTGAAGATCTCCTTCGCCCCCAGCCGGAACGGCGTCTGCAACTGCGCGATGATCCGCTCGGCGATCTGCGTGGCGGCCTGTGGATCGGTGATGCCCTCGACCAGTACGGCGAATTCGTCACCGCCCAGGCGCGCCACCACGTCGCGTGTCTTCAGGCAGGCGCGCACCCGCCCGCCAACCTGGAAGAGCAGGTCGTCGCCGACGAGGTGACCCACCGAGTCGTTGATGACCTTGAAGCGGTCCAGGTCGATGAACAGCACCGCGAACAGCTCGCCCGGGTTTTCCCGGTAATGGTTGAGGGCCTGTTCCAGGCGTTGCAGCAAGAGCGTGCGGTTGGGCAAGCCGGTGAGCGAATCGTGCAGGGTTTCGTACTTGAGGCGGCGCTCGACGCGCTCACGCTCGGCGATCTGCTCGCGCAGGTCGCGGTTGGCCAGGGCGAGCGCACGCGTACGCTCGGTCACACGGCGTTCGAGGCTGGCATACGCCTGCTTGAGGGATTCGGTGGTGTATTTGCGCTGCAAGGCGTTGGCGATGTGGTAGCTGACGAAGGTCAGCAGTTCCTGGTCGCGTGCGCTGTAGGTGTGCTCGGGCGAGTAGCTCTGCACCGCCAGCACGCCCATGGATTTCTCGTTCCAGATCAACGGCACGCCCAGCCAGTGCAGCGAGCGCGCGCCGCTGGTGGAGAGCACGTGGTCGCGGTTGAGGCGGTCGATTTCCTCGCGGTCGGCCAGCAGGGCCTTGCCGTTGCGCAGGACGAATTCGGTCAGGCCGCGGCCCAGTTCACGCGGTTCACGCGAGCCGTCCAGTTCGTCCACGGAATAGGGGAAGGTCAGCTTGTTCTGGTCTTCCGAGAGCAGCGCAATATAGAAGTTGCGTGCGTACAGCAGGCCGCCGATGACGCGATGCACGGCGGCGTAGAAATTTTCGATGCTGTCGGACGTGTTGGCCAGCTCGGCGATGCGGAACAGGGCGGCTTGCAGGCGCTCGCCGCGCTGGCGTTGCAGCACCTGTTGACGCAGCACGCGGTTGGCCTCGCGCAAGGCGGCGGTACGCGTGGTGACGCGGCGTTCCAGTTCCTCGTGTGCCTGGCGACGCTCGAGTGCCGTCTGTACGTGCTGGGCGACATAGGTGAGCAGGTCGCGGTCGTTCTCGGTGTAGCGTGTATCGTCCCGGTAGCTCTGAACGACCAGCGCCCCGACCACGTCGTCGCCCCGTTTCATCGGCACGCCCAGCCAGTCGTCGCTGGGCGGCCCGATGGCCACGCGCCGGCTGGGCAGGCTTTTTTCCAGCTCGTTGCTGGCGCCCATCATGGACCGGCCGCTCATCAGCACGTGCCAGGTCAGCGAGTTCTCGATCGCGTCGATCAGCTGGATGCCCTCGGGATCGGGGATGTCGTCGTCCAGCGTGTCCACGAAATACGGAAAGCGCACCGTACGGTTCTGCGCGTCGTACAGGACAATGAAGAAATTTTCGGCGTACATGAGGCTGCTGACGATGCCGTGCAGCGCGCTCATCATGTCCTTCATGTTGTGCTCGGCGCCGGCCTGCTCGGCGATGGCGTAGAGCGCACGCTGCAGCCGCTCGGCAAGCGCCAGGCGCGAGATGGCTTCATACAGGCTGGCGGTTTCGGCCAGCTGGCGCAGGCGTGCGGAGGCCAGGCGACCCATCCACGCGATGAGATCGGTCCAGGCAGGCGCATCGTCGTCGATGGCGAAGTCGAGGCTGCGTCCGGTTTGGGGATCGGCGCCCAGTGCGATCACGGTGCCAGCTCGGGTCGGGGCATCCTCGGTCTGGCGCCAGAACACCCGGGCGTCCGGCAACAGGCAGCGCGCGAAGGATTCGCACTCGTCGCGGATGCCTTCAGGGTCCGCGGCCCGCAGCAGGCGCTCGACGGCGTCGTGCAACGGCTCGACCTCCCCCATACCGGGGGTCAACGTCGTCGGGCTAGGGGATGGAGCTATGGTCATCGCCTGACAAGGATTCCGGTCATGATTGGGTGAGTCTATATGCGTTACGACGGCCGTGCGATGGCCGGCCCGGCGCCGAATCCGTTGTGCCCCACGCGTCCGGTCCCCCACTCGTCATAAACGGCAGCTAAGCTTTTTCCTGAACCCCAGCCTTCTCGGGGTGTTAGTAAAAAGTAAAACGGGGTATAGTCCCAATCGTCTCCGTCGGGCTGATGACGGGGGCACGGGGAGGCAACCATCAGCCGCTGACCACCAGACCTTTCATGCGCCGATCCGTACTCACCTTGCTACTGCTGATGCCGCTCGCCGCGGCAGGGCAGACCGCGTCGGTGGGCTCGGATGCCACGGCCACGCGTCTGCTGTCGCAGCAGCCGGATGCCTACGCCCGGACCAACGCGGGCTCGCTGCCACTGTGGCGCGCCCCCGACGGCCGGATGCTGGCCCTCCAGGCCGATGACCGCGCCGATCCGTCCAAGCCGCTGGCGCTGCATGCCGTGGATGCGGGTCCGTTCCTTGCCAGCGGCCTGCAGTACGACCTCGGCCCTCGCCTCCAGGCGCATGCCAGCGTGAGTGGGCAGGGCTGGGCGAACACCGCCGCGTCCTGTGCCACCGCCGCGTCCAGCAGCCTCGACAGCCGCTGTTACACGCCTGGGGCACCGCCGCGCATCGTCGGTAGCGAAGTCGGCGCCACGTTCCGCGGCACGGGCTACAGCGTCGGCCTCGGCGTCGGTTCCAGCCGGCCCACGGGCGGCGGCGCCGCGCTGCCGCGTGTCCTGCCGGGTCTGGCGACGGCCTCGGGCCTGCCGGTCAATGCCTTGTCCTCCAGCACCGAACTCAACGCACACGGCCGGGTCGACCTGGGCGCGCGCAGCGGTATCGACCTGGGCGCCAGTGTCGGTCGCATCCGGCTCCTGCCCGGTAACCTGCTGGGCATCGGTTCGGTTGACCAGAAGGCCCTGAGCTTCGGCGTCGACCGCGGCCCCATCTCCGGTGCGATCACCGGCCGCACCATGCAGCCGGAAGCCAACATCGTGAATGGCCTCAACCCGGACCGCCGCTGGAGCGCTGTCGACCTTGGCGTGACCTTCCGGCTGCCCTGGCGTGGCGAGCTGTCGGTCGGCGCACAGAACGTGTGGTCGTCCGGCAATGCCCCCACATTGCCCGCCGGGCCCGAGCCCGACCAGTCCCGAACACCCTACGTCCAATACCACCAGGACCTCTGAAAAACCCGCCCCATGAGGCGGGTTTTTCGTTTACACATGGTTGGTTCGCGCATCGGTATGCGTTATCCGCGCAAAGGTGTGTAGGAGCAACTGTCTTTTTCAGGCCTCTACCGTTCCGTGCCATGGAGTC
>NZ_JARVRT010000020.1:0-82443 GCF_030209605.1 Luteibacter sp. ME-Dv--P-043b | reverse complement strand
GTTCGAAGCCCGACCCGGATGTGGCGCGGGTAGGAGCGCACGATGTGCGCGAATCGGGTACACGGCCGCGGAGCGGCCCTTCTCCAGCGGGTCGCCGCAGGCGTGGCCCCGAGGGTGGCACCCGCCGGCTCTTGCCCCAAGGCGCCAAGGTGCCAAGGCCCAACGCGATGCCGAAGGCGAGCCCACCAACCTCACACCGATCCAGCAATACGCTCCCGCAACCACTGATGCCCCGGATCGCGGTGGACCCGCTCAGGCCAGAGCATCAGCATGTCGAAGCCGGGCACATCCACGGGCGGCTCGACGACCCGAAGCATCGCGTTGCCGCGTACCAGACGCGACGGCACCATCGCCACCAGGTCGGTACTCGCCAGCACGGCGCTCATGAACAGGAAATGCGGCACCGACAGGACGACGCGACGGTGCATGCCACGCTCGGCCAGCACCGCATCGGTCGCGCCCTGGAAGCCGCCCCCATCCGGCGACACGATCACCTGGTCGAGCTTGCAGAACTGCGCCAGCGTCGGGCGGCGTTTCAGCTGGGGATGGTCGGCACGGCCCGCCAATACGTAGCGCTCGGTGAACAGCGGCCTGCAACGCAGGTCAGGCGAGGCTTCACTGCCGATCAGGAAGGCAAGGTCGATGTCGCCTTGCTCGGCCCGGCGGGCTACCTGCGCCGGCGCGCTCTGCATCACGGCAAGCCGCATGGCCGGCGCCATCGCGCGCAGCTCGGCCAGCGCGGGCAGCAACACGGTGAACTCGCTGTAGTCGAAGGCGGCGATACGCCAGGTCCGGTCGGACCGGGCCGGATCGAACGGGCGGGCCGGCGCCACGGCCTGTTCGAGCGCGGCCAGGGCCAGCCGGAGCGGCTCGCGCACCTCGTCCGCGCGTGCGGTCGGCCGCATGCCGCGCGGGCCCGGCAGCAGCAGGGGGTCGCCGAAAATCTCCCGCAGCCGGGCGAGCTGCACGCTGACCGATGGCTGCGAGAGATGCAGGCGCACGGCGGCGCGGGTCACGCTGTGCTCGACCAGCAAGGCATCCAGCGTGACCAGCAAGTTCAGGTCGAGACGTCGCAAGGCATTGTTCATGGCAATACCTAAGATAGCTGAAATTCATTTCCACTATGAGCGACCGGCCATCAGTCTTTCCTGCTTCAGCGAAGGAAGCCCGACCATGAAAGTTCTGCTCGTCCATGCACACCCCGAACCGACCTCCGTGACGCACCAACTGGCCGACATCTCGCACGAGGTACTGCAAGCGCAGGGGCACGAGGTGATGCGATCCGATCTGTATGCCATGGGATGGAAGGCCGTCTTCGACGCGCAGGACTTTCCCGACCGAGTGCAGCGGGATCGCCTCTCCTTCATCGACGAGTCGCGGCATGCGTTCGCGCAGGCGTGCCAGACGGCCGACGTACAAGCCGAGCAACACAAGCTGCAGGAAGCCGAAGCGGTGATCCTGCACTTTCCGCTGTGGTGGTTCAGCATGCCGGCGATCATGAAGGGCTGGGTGGATCGGGTGTGGGCCTACGGGCTCGCGTATGGCTATCGGGAGGCCGGCAACGCCTTCCGATACGGTGATGGTGGCTTTGCCGGCAAGCGTGCGCTGCTGGCCGTCGCCGTGGGCGGCCCGGCGATCGACTACTCCCCTCGCGGCATCAATGGTCCGCTGGACCAGCTGCTCTTTCCCATTACCCATGGGACACTGTTTTTCCCGGGGATGCAGGTATTGCCCACGTTCGCCGTCTACGGCGCCGCCGCCATCGATGCCGCGGCGATGGCCGAAGCCGCTACGACATGGCGCAGGCGGGTGGAGGGGCTATTCGACGACGCACCTATCCCCTTTCGTACCCAGAACGGTGGCGACTACCCGGACCGTCATGTACTGGCCGATCATCTCGTGCCGGATCGCAGGGGACTGATGGCGCACGTGGCCGAAGCCCTCGCGGAGACGGAGGGCCAGGCGCCGGTCGCTCGTTGAGGTGCACCGTTGACGCGCTACGCGAAATCCGCAGGCGTCAGCGGCACCATGCCGTGCTTCAGCCTCGCCTTGTCGCACTGCGGGCTGGGCTGTCCGTTTTCCCACGCGGGCTGCAGGTCGTGACAGGGCGAGGGGCGTACTGCGTAGATACCGCAATGCGCCGCCACGCCCACCTCGCCGACCAACGACCGGCACCGCGGCTCGTACGCGTTGGTGCCGTGCATGTTCACGCGATGCGGATCGAGGTGCTCCGTCAGCGCCGACGGCACGATGCCGCCGGCGAGGTCGGTTTCCATCCAGTGGAAGGCCACGCGATACGTGGCGCAGCACGCGCCGCAGCGCAGGCAGGGATGCGTCATGAGCAGCTGGTCAGAGCGAACCGGCGAACGTGTCGCACTGGGCCATGTCGCCCGAGGCCAGGCCGGTCTTGAACCAGTGCACGCGCTGCGCGGAGGTGCCATGGGTGAACGAGTCGGGCACGACGCGACCCTGCGCCTGTTCCTGCAAGGTGTCGTCGCCGATGGCGGTGGCCGCGTTGATCGCCGACTCGATGTCGCCGGCCTGCAACCACTTCTGCCGCTGGTCGGAGTGGTTGGCCCAGACGCCGGCGTAGCAATCGGCCTGGAGCTCCTGGCGCACCGACAGGCCGGTGGCGCCTTCCACCGAGGCGCCTCGACGCTTGGCACCGTCGACCTTGTCGAACACGCCGGTCAGGTTCTGTACGTGGTGGCCGACCTCGTGCGCGATGACGTAGGCACGGGCGAAGTCGCCTGCCTCGTGGAATCGCTGCTGCATGGTCTGGAAGAAACCGAGGTCGAGGTACACCTTGTGATCGGACGGGCAGTAGAACGGGCCGACCGCGGACGAGGCGGAACCGCAGGCCGTGCGCACGCCGTCGCGGAACAGGACCAGCTTCGGCCGCTCGTACTGCTGCCCCTTCGCGGCGAATATCTCGCCCCAGGTGTCTTCGGTCTCGCCGAGGATCGCCCGCACGAAGTCGGTCTGCGGATCGGCGGCCGAGGCCGCGTCGTCCACCGGGCGTGCCGGCTGCTGCTGGGTGGTCTGGTCGGTGCCGGCGCCCGGATCGCCCTGCCCACCCAGGAGCGCAGTGGGGTCCTTAAAGAACACCATGCCGATGATCGCCAGCAGGATGATGCCGCCGATGCCCAGGCCCCGACCGCCGAAGCCGCCACCACCGCCGCTGCCGCGACCGGCATCTTCCACGTTGTCGCTTCTGCGACCCTTTTGCCAAAGCATGTCGGTGTCTCCTCCCATGGGGCGCCTCCAGCGAGACGCGGTCGGCATGATCGCATGGACGGTTGCCGGTAGACTCGCAGGTCATTCAGCCTACGGATCGCTTCATGACCAGCCAGCTACCCGCCGTCGTCACCCTGCTCACCCTGCTGCTCATGTTCTACACGGTATGGACGGTAGGCCACGCACGCAAACGCTATGGCATCAAGGCGCCGTCCATCTCGGGCGATCCTGCGTTCGAGCGCGCCTGGCGGGTGCAGATGAACACGCTGGAGAACGCCGTGATGTTCATCCCGGCGCTGTGGCTGGCGGCCCAGTACGTGGATCCGCTGTGGGCCGGCATCGCCGGTATCGTCTGGCTGGTCGGGCGCGTGTGGTACGCGATGGCCTATGTGCGCGACGCCTCGCGCCGCGGCCCGGGCTACCTGGTGTCGATGATCGCCTGGGCGGCGCTCATGCTGATGGCCGCCGGCGGCATGGGCATGGCCATCATGGAGAACAACGCGTCGCCGCCGGTGGACGACGCCGCCGCGGCGGGCTGAGGCCTCTCAGGCCTCGTCCCGCGGCAACGACAGCACGCGCACGCGCTGGATGCGGGCGCCATCCATGGCGGTCACCTCGAAGTCGAAACCGTCGACATCGAAGCGATCGCCAGCCGCTGGCAGCCGGCCCAGCTGGGACAGGACAAAGCCCGCCAGCGTGGAGAAGTTTCCCTCGGCCGAGCCCGGCAGGCGATGACCCAGCAGGTGCTCGACGCGACGCACGTCCAGGCTGGCATCCAGCAACCAGGCCCCATCGGGCTCGCTGACCGCCGAGGGGTCGCCTTCGCGGCTCTCGTCGGGGAATTCGCCGGCGATCACTTCCAGCACGTCGGCGGGGGTGACCAGGCCGAGGATGCTGCCGTATTCGTCCACCACGAGTGCCATCTGCAGCGGCGCGCGGCGGAACTCGTCGATCAGGCGCAGCACGCTCAGCGATTCCAGCACCGTGATCGGCTTGCGCACGAAGTGCGAGGTTTCCAGGCGGCCGTGATCGGCCAGACTGGCCAGCAGGTCGCGTGAGGACACCACGCCCACCAGCTGGTCGAGGTCGCCCTCGGCCACCAGCATCCAGTGGTGCGCCGACTCGCGCGCTTCCGTCAGCAGCGTGGTCAGGTCCTCGCCGGGGTCCACCCAGACGATCTCCGTGCGCGGCGTCATGATGGAGCGCACCGGACGCTGCGAGAGGTCGAGCACGCCCTGCACCATCTCCAGCTCGTCCTTGCCGAACACGGGCGTGTCCGCGGCTTCGACGCCGGTGTCGTTCTTGCCGTTGTCCGGCTCGTCGTCGGAGCGGCCGCCGAGCAGGCGCAGCACGGCCTTGGCGGTGCGGTCGCGCATGGCGCGGCCGCCGACCAGCAGCGAGCGGTGGCGATTGCGCCGCATCGTCTGGTTGAACACCTCGATCATGATCGAGAAGCCGATGGCCGCGTACAGGTAGCCCTTGGGAATGTGGAAGCCGAAGCCCTCGGCGATGAGGCTGAAGCCGATCATCAGCAGGAAGGACAGGCAGAGGATCACCACCGTCGGACGCGCGTTGACGAACGCGGTCAGCGGCTTGCTGGCGGTGATCATCAGGGCCATGGCCACCACGACGCCGACCATCATGATCGACAGGTGATCCACCATGCCCACGGCGGTAATCACCGAATCCAGCGAGAACACCGCGTCCAGGATGACGATCTGCGCCACCACCAGCCAGAAGCTGGCGCGGCGACCGGACTTGCCGCCGTCGTCGTCGTCGGCCTCCAGGCGCTCGTGCAGTTCCAGCGTGGCCTTGAACAACAGGAAGCCGCCGCCGATCACCAGGATCAGGTCGCGCCAGGACAGGCCGAAGCCGTTCCAGTTGAACAGGGGGGTCGTCAGCGTCACCAGCCAGGACATGGCGGCCAGCAGGCACAGGCGCATGACCAGCGCGAGGCCCAGGCCCATCAGCCGCGCGTGGTCGCGCTGGCGGGCGGGAAGCTTGTCGGCGAGGATCGCGACAAAGACGAGGTTGTCGATACCGAGCACGATCTCCAGCACGATCAACGTGAGAAGACCCGCCCAGGCCGAAGGGTCGGCAAGCCAGTCGAATGCGAACATGGGTCGGCGCGGCGAAGCGCCCGGTTTCCTCCTGAAGGGACGAAATACTATACAGGTGCCACGTGACGGTCGACGCCACGCGCGTCGTTGCATTTGCCGCGGGGCCTCCGCTAGGGTGCCGCATGCCTCACGACCTGCCCCTCGCCACGCCGCCGCCCGTTCCGGTCGCCGCCCCTGTCCGCGCGCCCGGGCTGGTGGAGGCCATTCTCACGATCCTGGCCTACTTCGCCCTGCAAGTGGGCTTCGGCGTGGGGTTCAAGCTCAGCACCGACCTGCTCGCCCGCTGGTTTCCGGACGCCATGCCGGATGCGCCGGACCGCATCATCCTGGTGGTGATGGCGACTGTGGCGCTGTCCACCTGGCTGATCGTGCACGTCGTGCTGCGCCGCTGGGGTCCACTGGCGCGGTCCGGCGACGCCCTCGGCCTCGGTTTCCGTGAGCCAGACGGCAAGTTCATTGCCATCGGCGCCGGGCTGGGCATCGCCGCGGCCATCCTCGGCGGGTTGCTCACTCAGTGGCTGGCGGGCGATCGCGCGGTCTCGCAGACCGTCACCGAGATCGCCGATAAAGCGCACCTGGGCATGCGCATGGCCCTGGTGCCTGTCGCCGTCCTGGTCGGGCCGCTGGTCGAAGAGGTGCTGTTCCGTGGCGCGCTGCTGGCCCGCCTGCGTGTGCGCCTGGGCGACGGCTGGGCCATCGCGATATCCAGCGTGATCTTCGGCGCCGTGCACCTGCCCGACCTGGGCTGGCTCTGGTATGCCGTGCCCAACCTGATCCTGGTGGGCGTGTTCTGCGGGTGGCTGCGCGTGCGCAGCGGCTCGATCTGGCCCGCCTATGTGGCCCACGCGGCCAACAACGGCCTGGCCGTGATGGCCTGGTTCTCGGCTACCGCAGCGGGTTAGCAGGTCTCCAGCGCGGCCACGTGGCGCGCCAGCCGCGGGCTGGCGTAGCACTGCGAGCCCACCGGGATCAGCCCCACGGCGTTGAACGCCTCGCGATAGAACCGGGCCGGCCGGCCGTGGAAGCCCACGCGATCGCCGCCGGGATCGTCTTCCCGCGTGTACACCTCGAGGAAGGCCAGGCCTTCGGTCATTTCGCCGATGCCGACAAGTCCCGCGCGGATCTCGGCGGGCTTGAGGTAGTGCAGTACGTCGGTGCACACGATCAGGTCGAAGCGGGTGTCGAAGCGCAGCTCGGCCAGCTGACCGAAACGAGCCAGGCCGATCTGCCGGGAGCGGCCGTAGCGCGCCACGGCGTATTCGCTGGCT
Source organism: Luteibacter sp. ME-Dv--P-043b (assembly GCF_030209605.1). Taxonomy (NCBI): domain Bacteria; kingdom Pseudomonadati; phylum Pseudomonadota; class Gammaproteobacteria; order Lysobacterales; family Rhodanobacteraceae; genus Luteibacter; species Luteibacter sp. ME-Dv--P-043b. The sequence continues at coordinate 75,818 of NZ_JARVRT010000020.1, read as the reverse complement.
TCCAGGCCGCGGTAGGCGATGCCCGGACGCAACCGGCGCAGCACGGCCCGCCAGGGCGCCTCGCCGCAGCCCACGTCCAGCACGTTGCGCACCGGCCGGCCGAGATAGAACTCCGCCTGGCCCAGCACCATCGATACCTTGCGGGTCAGCTCGGCCGGGGAACGCACGGCGTGCTCCGCGCTGCGATACCACTTGTCGAAATAGGCCTGGTCGTAGGTCTTGCTCATGCGCCGCACGCCACCGGAAAACCGCCATGGTAGCGGGCCGTACACCCGGGGCATACATCGATCGCCGCAGCATCGGGGCTCTTTGTTCCGAGGACCAGCCCATGCCCCTTATCCAGCTCCGTATCACCGGCGACCGCGACATCTTCGACGACGTGATGAACGCCATCCATGGCATCGACCGGGTCGAGCGGGTCGAGGAAATCGACGACCTGATGATGGGCGTCCGCGACGATTCGAGCTCCAGCGAGTTGTCCGACGATGTCTCGTCGCGTACGTACGTACTCGAGGTCGAGGTGCCGAACGACAAGGTCGGCGAAGAAGTGCGAAGCGTGGCCGAAGAGACCGCCGGAACGCGCGAGGCCGCGATCGAATTCGTCGATCCGGACGAAAGCGAAATCTGAACCGACCCATGAATGCTGCATTTTCTTGCGGCATTCATGCGTAAACCCCTTGAAAGGGTCGCCGTTCTAAGGTGTTGCACGCACCGAGAACGGAGGTTCCATGCGATCGCTCGCTATCGCTATCCTGCTGGCCCTGACTGCCCTGCCCGCCGCCGCGCGCGATGCGCCGCTATCCAAAGACGACGTAGCGTGGCTGAATCGCGTCACCTTCGGCGTGGATTCGGCCACCGTGGCGCGCTACCGCGAACTGGGGAGGCGACGCTTCCTCGACGAACAGCTGCACCCCACGGCCCAGGGCCTGCCCGAGGCGGTACGCGCGCAGATCGCCGCCTACGACGTGATGAAGGCACCGCTGCCCCTGCGCATGGCGCAGCTGCGCCAGCGTTACCAGTACATCAAGGCGATGCCCGACGGCGATGCCAAGACGGAAGCAAAAAAAGCCGTGCAGAAGGAAGGCAGCCAGTACGCCGAGCAGGCGCAGGCGATCGAACTGCTGCGCGCGGTGTACGACGAGAACCAGCTACGCGAACAGATGGTCTGGTTCTGGCTGAACCACTTCAGCGTGTTCCAGGCCAAGGACCGCGTGCGCTGGCTGGTGGCCAGCTACGAAGAAGACACCATCCGCCCGCATGCGCTGGGCAAGTTCCGCGACCTGGTCATGGCCACGCTGCGCAGCCCGGCCATGCTGGAATACCTGGACAACGCGCAGAACGCGCGCGACAAAATCAACGAGAACTACGCGCGTGAACTGATGGAACTGCATACGCTGGGCGTAGGCTCCGGCTACACGCAGGACGATGTGCAGAACCTGGCCCACGTGCTCACCGGCGTGGGCATCGACAACGACGGGCAGCCGCGGAAGATCCGCCCGGCTTGGCAGGCGTACTACGTCAAGGACGGCCTGTTCGAGTTCAATCCGAACCGCCACGATTTCAGCGACCAGCATTTGCTCGGGCAGACCCTGGCAGGCGGCGGCATGGACGAGGTGGAGAAAGCGGTCGACCTGATCGTCAGCCAGCCGGCATGCGCGACGTTCGTGTCCACCAAGCTGGCCAAGTACTTCGTCTCAGACAACCCGCCGCCGTCGCTGGTCGCAGCCATGGCCAGGACATTCCACCGTACTGACGGCGACATCGCGGCGGTGATGCAGACGATGCTGGAGTCGAAGGAGTTCACCGCCTCGCTGGGCAAGCGCTACAAGGACCCGACCCAGTTCCTGGTATCGACCATGCGGCTGGCCTACGACGGCAAACCCGTGAGCAATCCCCGCCCGCTGGTGAACTGGATCAACCAGCTCGGCCAGGCGCCGTTCGGCCGTATCACGCCCGACGGCTGGCCCACCGCGGACACCGAGTGGTCCAGTTCCGGCCAGGTGGCCAAGCGCTTCGAGATAGCTCGCTCCATCGGCAGCGGCGCCAACCACCTGTTCGATGTGGACGACAGCGGCAAGGTGCAGGGCGGCGGTTTTCCGCAACTGACCACACCCACTTACTACGCCACCATCGAACCGTGGCTGAGCCCGAAGACGCGCGACGCGCTGGCCCAGGCCACGTCGCAGCAGGAATGGAACACCTTCCTGCTGTCCTCCCCCGACTTCAATTACCACTGAGGCTTCCCATGGATCGCCGCCAGTTCCTGCTCGCCCTCGCCGCCACCGTGCCCGCCCTGACCCTGGGCGGACAGGTATTCGCCGCACCCGCCGGCTCGCCGCGTTTCCTCCTGGTGTTCCTGCGTGGCGGCTACGACGCCAACAACCTGCTGGTGCCTTATTCCAGCGATTTCTACTACGAATCGCGCAAGAACATCGCGCTGGCCCGACCCACGCCCGGCGATCCTAAGTCCGTGCGCGCCCTGGACGCGAACTGGGGCCTGGCGCCGGCAGTCGCGGCCAGCATGGGCCCGCTGTGGGACAAACGGCAGCTGGCCTTCGTCCCCTTTGCCGGTACCGACGACCTCTCGCGCAGCCATTTCGAGACCCAGGACAACATCGAGGCCGGTGCCTCGGGTAACAGTCGCGACTACGGCTCGGGCTTCATGGGCCGTCTGTCGTCGGTATTGCGCGGCGTGCCGCCGATCGCCTTCACCGACGCGCTGCCGCTGACGTTCCGCGGCACGGGCGACGTGCCCAACATCTCGCTGAAAGGCGGCGACAAGGCCGTTTTCGACGACCGTCAGTCGAAGATCCTTGCCGACATGTACCAGGGCACGACACTGCAGGCGGCGGCCACCGACGGCCTGCAACTGCGCCAGCAGGTCGCGAAGGACCTGCAGACCGAGATGGTCGCCGCCAGCCGCGGTGCGGTGAACGCGCGCGGCTTCGCCCAGCAGGGCCAGCGCATGGCCACCCTGATGCGCGATCGCTTCCGCCTGGGCTTTGTCGACGTGGGCGGCTGGGACACGCACGTCAACCAGGGCGGTGCCGATGGCCAGTTGGCTGGCAACCTCGACAACCTCGGCCAGGGCCTGGCGGCGTTCGCCGACGGCCTGGGCGAGGCGGAATGGAACAACACCGTCGTGGTGGTCGTGTCGGAATTCGGCCGCACCTTCCGCGAGAACGGCAACAAGGGTACCGACCACGGCCACGGCACCACGTACTGGGTGATGGGCGGCAAGGTGAACGGCGGTCGCATCGCCGGGCAGCAGGTCGCGGTGGATGCGAAGAACCTGCTACAGAACCGCGACTACCCGGTGCTCAACAACTACCGCGACCTGCTCGGTGGCCTGATGCAGCGCATGTACGGGTTATCCCAGGAGGACATCAACCGGGTGTTTCCCGAGGCGAAGCCCACCGACCTGCATCTGGTCTAGGGCTGCCAGACCTGCCCGTCTGGATCGCTCAACTGACGATCCAGATAGAACGCGGCACTGATGAAAGCCAGATGCGTCAGCGCCTGCGGGAAGTTGCCCAGCAGTTCGGCTCTCAGGCTCAGTTCCTCGGAGAACAGGCCGAGGTGGTTCGCGTAAAGCACGCCGCGCGCCATGATCTCGCGCGCCTCGGTCAGGCGACCGGCGCGCGCCAGGCATTCCACGTACCAGAACGTGCACGTGGTAAAGGCACCCTCCCCGCCTTCCAGGCCGTCCTCGTTGCGATAACGGAACATCATCCCGTCGTCGGCCAGCTGGTCGTGGATCGCATCCAGCGTGGCCAGCCAGACCGGATCGGTAGCAGAGACGAAGCGCACCAGCGGCATCATCAGCAGCGCGGCATCCAGATCGGTGCCACCTCGCGTCTGCACGAAGTAACCGTGCTCGGGGTGACGGAAGTTCGTCCAGATGTCGTCGGCGATGCGATCGCGCACGGCGGCCCACTCCACCACGGGACCCGGCAGCGAGCGCTTGCCCGCCAGCCGGACGGCGCGGTCCAGGGCCACCCAGCACATCAGCCGGGAGTGCAGGAAATGCTGCTTGCCGCCGCGAATCTCCCAGATGCCTTCGTCGGGGTCCTGCCAATGGCGACTGACGTGATCGACCATGCGCACCACGTGCAGCCAGCCGGTGTGGCTGATCGCGCGGCCGTACTTGTTGGCCAGGTACAGGCTGTCCATCAACTCGCCGAAGATATCCAGCTGGGTCTGCGTGCGCGCTCCGTTGCCGATACGCACGGGGCGTGACCCGGCGTAGCCGGCCAGGTGCTCCAGCGTGTCTTCCTCCGCTGCTTCGGTGCCGTCGATGGCATACATGATGCGCAGCGCGGTGTCCTCGTCCAGGTCCATCAGCCGGGCTTCCGTCCAGCGACGGAAGTGCTCCGCTTCGTCGATGTAGCCCAGGCGCATGAACGCGTACACGGTGAACGAGGCGTCGCGTATCCAGGTGGCGCGATAATCCCAGTTGCGACCGTGGCCGGTGGCTTCGGGCAGGCCGAAGGTCGCGGCGGCCGCCACCGAGCCGTGCGTGTGCGACGTAAGCAGTTTCAGCACCAGCGCGGAGCGCTCGACACGCTCGCGCCAGCGACCGCGGTAGGTCGATCGACGCGTCCAGCGGCGCCAGGCCTCGGCGGTGTCCTCGCAGGCGGCTCGGCATTCCGCTTCGTCGGGCGGATCGTGCGCCTCGTCGCCAAGGGTGAACCACACTTCCTCGCCAGGATTTAGCTCAAACTCGGCGTGCGCGGCGCCCTCGCCTTCCTCGATCATCAGCGGCACCTTGGACGCCAGGCGCAGGGACTGCGGCCCGTCGTGGAAGACCACGCTGTCGCCGTACTCCTCCACCGCCGGCACCCGCCGCGCGTAATCCAGTCGCGGGCGGCAGCGCACGCGGATACGCACCCTGCCACGCGGCACGCGGATACAGCGCATCACGCAGGCGGCCACGCGCGGTTGTGTCTCGGGATGGGGCATGAAATCAGTGAGTTCGACGCTGCCCGCCTCGCTCATCCAGCGCGTAATGAGCACGTTGGTCTCGGGTACGTAGAGCTGCATGGTGCGCGCATCGACCAGGTCCGGCGTCACCGTGAACTCGCCACCCTTGTCCGGATCGAGCAACCCGGCGAAAACGGTGGGGCTGTCCATGTGCGGCCAGCACATGAAATCGATGGTGCCGTCGCTGGCGACCAGTGCCGTGGTGTCGAGGTTGCCGACGATGCCGTGTTCGCCGATGGTGCGGCCGGGCACGGGGTTGAGCTGCGGTGTTTTCGAGGGCTTGGACATGGCTAACCCATGCCACAGCACATGTGAAGACGAAGCGGTAGGACCGCTCAGAACTCCATGCGGTAGGCCACCTTGACCAGGCCCTCCTGCACGTCCTTCAGGGAGAAACTGCGCCGGAACTGGGATTGGACGTCATCGTCGACGTCGTCGGTGTAGCCGCCGCGGTTGTAGACCACGTAGAGGTTGGACAAGGGGGCGATTTCATAGCGGTAGCGGATCTGGAAGCCCAGGTTGGCCACGCCCAGGCCGTCGATCGGCTGGTCGGTATCGACCGCGGCGCCCGAGGGCGTGATCTCCAGACGGCGGCGCAGCGTCGCGCCCACGGCCAGGGCTTGCATCTTCACCCGCAGCTCCTGCTTGTTGCCCAGGTTCCAGTTGAGTCCGCCGTCCAGACCCACTGTGCGTCCGTCATAGGCACCCACCAGGTTGTCGTGCTGCCAGATCAGCCAGTTCGGGTCCCACTCGTAGCTGGCCCCGGCAAACACACTGAAGGCGTCGGTGATGAAATAGGTAGGCGTGAACTTGAAGTAGCCGCCCAGGCGGTGGTAACCGGTGAGCGCATTGCCGCCGATGAAGCCCTCGGCTTCCCAGGCCCAGCGGCCGACGCGCGGGTGCGTGCGGTCGTAGCTGAGCTTGGCCGTCGGCGGCGTGCGCTGCTTGTTGCCGCCGCGCGTGAGCAGGTCGTCGTAGGCCGCCGTGAGGGCGTCCAGCCGCCACATCTCCTGGCCGCCGTCGCGCCGCTGGCTGTTCCGCTGGACACGGAAGCGACGGCGCACGATGAGGCCCTCGGTGTTGGTCTGCGCCGACACGCGATACCGCCACACATGCGATGCGTAGGCCGAGTCGGCCGGCAGGCCGGTTTCGCGTTGCCGCACTTCCCAGTGCAGGTAGCGCATATCGTTGCGCGGCAGGTAGCCGAAGTCGTCGATGTCCAGCCGCCGGCCGAAGTACATGCCCAGCCACTGCTGGCTCCACACGTCGTTCATTTCCCAGAACGCGATACTTGTGGCGCCCAGCCCGGCGCTGTCGTTACGCGGCTGGTCGATCTTGCTGCCCACCACGTTGCTGGTGAGGGTGAAGCTCTCGTTAGGCTGCCAGCGGTGATCCAATCCCAGCACGTTGGCGTCGCGGTCCAGGTAGGGATGGTTCACCCGCGTGGCCAGAAGACCGAAGGATTGCGTGCCGGCGTTCTGCAGCAGGCGAAACGCGCCGAAGGTGCGGCCGTCGTCGCCTTTCTCCTGTGCCGTGAGGATGCCGTAGCTGGTCGAGCCGACGCTGCCGTTGACCTTCACCGCCGCGGCGATATCGGCGGCACCGTGACCATCGTCCGCGGCGCCGCCCACGCGCCGCGTGTAAAGCAACTGCGAATCGTCGTCGAGCAGGCTGAAGTCGAAGATGCCCTGGCTTTCCGTGAAGAACGGGCGCTTGTCGGTGAAGAAGGTTTCCTGCGGCGAAAAGTTCACCACCAGGTCGTCGCTTTCCACCTGACCGAAATCCGGGTTGATCGTGGCGGTGAGCTGGGTTTGCCCGTTCGGTTTCCAGAGGATGTCCGCGCCCTGTTCGAACGACGTGCCGCCATGTGCGCGATCCACCTTGCCGACGAGGTAGGGTGTCACGGCCACCAGCGACTGCGAGTACGCCGGCACCTCCACGCGCTCGAAGCGCGAGAGGAAACGCCCGCGATCGAAGGCGACCGCCGGCCACGCCATCCGTTCGCCGGTGGCGGCGATCACCCGGTCGATGTACAGGCCGATGGTGCGCGTCTCGCCATCGGCCTTGCGCATGGGTGCGATGTACCAGGGAATCAGCAACTCGACGGAGTAGCCTTCGGCATCCTCGCTGACCGCGTGGTCCCAGCGACCGTCCCAGTCGTAGCTGAAGTCGGATTCGTTGGTGATGACCTCGTCGGCCACGCCGCCCATGGACTTCACCTCGAAGTCGTAGCCGACGCGTCCATCCGCATCGAAGTCCACCATGACGTTGATCCGATCGACCATGGCGTCCTCGTCGCGGCGGGTCTGTTGCCGCGAGCGGGGCACGTCGGCCGACTGGGTGACGCGGATGGCCACGGCCAGCCCTTTCGGCGTGGACATCACCCAGGCCTCGGTCGGCTGGCTGCCGGGCTTGCCGGTCATGGGCTGGGTGTCGCGAAAATCCGCGATGCGCCGCGCGCCCGCCCACTCGGCGGGGTCGATGTGGCCATCGATGACCACCTCGGCCCTGGCAACCGCCGTGACGAGGAAGAGCACGGCGAACAAAGCGAGGCGACAGCGCATGAGGGGTCCGGAGGGTCGTGACATTCTGCGGATAGGATGCCTGCCGGTCGCAAAAGGTTGGGCATGACTATCGGCCCATGCGCCGCGGCGGCCGGCGTGGGTGCTGCCCCGAAGGCGACGCGCTCTGCTACTTTCACGGCGTTCGCCACTTTTTCCAGGGGTTTTCCATGCTCGCTCGTAACTGTATTGCGCTCGCCCTTGCCTTCGCCCTGCCCGTCCCCGTCATGGCCGCGGACGCGCCCGCCGGGGCGCATACGCCGACACCGAAGGAACTACTCGCCAAGGCCGCTCCGGCGGAATGGCGCACGCCGGACCCGCAGAACCTGGTCTACATGGACCTGCCGCAGGGCCGCGTGGTGATCGAACTGGCACCGGACTGGTCGCCGCTGCATGCCGCCAATATCCGCACGCTGATCCGCGAGCACTATTTCGACGGCACCCAGGTGATCCGCGTCCAGGACAATTTCGTCACCCAGTGGGGCGACCCCGATGGCGACGACAAGAAGAAAGCGAAATCACTGGGCACGGCGAAGGAGACCCTGCCGCCGGAGTTCACGCGCAAGGGCGGCAAGCCCTACCCGTTCACCCGGTTGCCGGATGGCGACGTGTACGCCCCCGAGGTCGGGTTCTCCGACGGTTTCCCCGTGGCCCGCGACAAGGGCGAGGCATGGATCGCCCACTGCTACGGCACCGTGGGCGTGGCCCGCGACGTCGGCGCGGACACCGGCAACGGCAGCTCGCTCTACGCCATCATCGGCCAGGCCCCGCGCAACCTGGACCGCAATCTCGCGGTGGCCGGCAAGGTCATCGAGGGCATGGACCTGCTCGCCGCGTACCCACGCGGCGGCGAGCCGATGGGCTTCTACGACAAGCCCGAACAGCGGGTCACGATCAAGCAAGTGCGCCTTGCTGCCGATGTACCAGTAGCGGAGCGCACTTCAATCCAGGTCCTACGGACCGACAGCACGACGTTCGCCGCGCTCATCGAGGCCAAGCGCAACCGCAAGGACGCTTTCTACACCCGTCCGGCCGGGAAGATCGACCTCTGCAACATCGGTGTGCCGTCGCGGAATCCGTCAGGCAAGCCATGACCGATACCATCGAAGCCAGCGGCGACTACCTTATGAAGACCTTCTCCCGGCTCGACCTGGCGAAACCCAAGGACTAACGCAAGTCGAATCAAGCCTTTGGAAATCTCCTGCCGCGCCACCTGGGTGATTTTGAGGCGATTAGTCGGCGTGCGACTAGATTTGGGCTGCTTTCGGCCATGTTGCCATGGTGGTTTTCGTGTCCTCTAGCAGCCGACCGTCCGCGGCTTTGATCGGATAGGAAAAAGGGAATGTCATGCAGATCTTCATAAACACGCTGATCGGAAAACAAATCGCTTTGGAAGTAGAATCAGACACGACCGTCGACGAAGTCAAATCCAAAATCGCTGATAAGGAAGGCATACCGACGGATCAACAGCGCCTGTTATTACCGGGCGGGAAAATAGTGCTCGAAGATGGAAAAAATCTCTCTTCTTATGGCATAGGATTCAATGCCAAGATCAACTTGACCGTCAAATTAAGCGGAGAGAGCTGACTTTGCGCGAATGCCCTCGTTTGCTATTTGCAGAATCAATGCTCGCCGTGGGCGGTTTTGCAGCGCCGCATAGTGCAGGGCTGATCACATAGGTTAACGACCTGCCTGCCGCCGTCGGCCTGTTTGAAGTCGCGACAATCTAACTATTGGGCAGGTTTGCTTGTACGCACCGCGGGTCTCCTTACCGGTATTTTGTTTCGAGACCTCGGTGTGTTTGGAGCAGTGCATGGCCGATCGTCAGATTGCCCAGCGTGTCGCTAAGGCACGGCAGGAGACGATCTATCCGCGTGGCGGCGAACCCATGGGCGTCTACGACAAGCCCGCGCAGCGCGTGTCGATCAAGAGCGTGCGCGTGGCCGCCGACGTGCCCGAAGCGGAGCGCACGTCTATACAGGTGCTGCGGACGGACAGCACCCCTTTCGCCGCGCTGATCGAGGCCAAGCGCAATCGCAAGGACGATTTCTACACGCGACCAGCGGGGAAGATCGACCTGTGCAACATCAACGTGCCGGTGCGGGATCCTTCGCAGAGGAAGCCGTAGGCGCCTCGGACCCGGACGAGGCCGCGTCCGGCTTGACCACTTCCTGCCGCAACCCGCGAAGCTTCGCTTTCAGCTTCGCCTCATTGATCGGACCGACACGGATCATGAAGCGCTGCCCGGCCGAGAGCTGCTCGATGGCCGGGTTGGCGTAGATATAGCCTTCCTTTTCCGGCAGCAGCTGCAGGTTACCCTGCGGCTCCGGCGCGGCCAGCAGGTCGTCGATCACCTGCACCAGCCGGTCGTTGAAATAGCCGCCGGTGCCCAGGTCGCGATAGGCCTGCTGGAACAGCGGGTAGTTGTGCTTGTACCAGGCAGCCGCGGCCTTGGGGCTGATGCGGTCGGCGACATACATGTAGGTCGCGTAGCGCTCCGCATTTTTCTTCGACGCGACGAAGCTTCCATCGTCCGACACCACCTGGAAGCGGCCGGCCGGCGTATGCAGCGGCAACACGTTCGTGCCCACGGTGCGTTTCGGCAGCGCGTCGATCGTCGAGACCATGCGCGAGACGATGGCATCGGACTTGAGCAGCGACTTCAGTGCATCGTCGCTGGTCAGGGCCAGCAGGCCCGACAGCACCGCATCGTCACTCTGGTCCAGGCTGGGCAGCGCGGCCGTGGAACCCGTGGCGGGGCCGATGGGGTGCTGGGGAAGCGCGGGTTCGTTCAACGCCGTGGACGTCGCGCCAGCAACCGACGACGCAGCCGTGGGAGCGGGCGTGGCGGCGTCGCGCGCCTGTTTTTCGCGCCAGAAGAACACACCGGCCACCGCAACGATGGCAAGGATCAACACCCCGGCGATCCACTTCGAACCCGACGACTGACTGCTCAATGTACCGCTCCCACGACAAAATCTGTCCCCATGGGACTACGGATGGGGGCGATGGTTCAAGGTTGCAGGGTGAATCCAGCGGTGGCAACTACACGAGTTACCATGGAAGGATGCCGGTATTCCACCATTACCGCGGCATCTCACGCTTCACGCTTTCCTTCATCGGCCAGGCACGACGGCCGCAGGCTTCAGCGGGGGATATGCCCAGCGTAGTGCGTAGTGCTCGGAGGCTCGATAAATGGTGTCGTGGTGCTGGTCCGGGCGGGGCACGTACGTCCAAGTGAGGCCAGCGGGCGGTGCAGCGGCCAGAAGGCGATCCAGCTGAGCGACGTGCGGGCCGATGGTGTCCTCGTCGGCGGAGGTGAGGAACAGACGCCGCGGGGCGGCGGGCATCGCGGCGATCAGCGCGGGTGCGTCACGCATCAGCGCCGCGTCGTTCCACCAGAGACTGGGGCTGATCGCGATCACCGTGTCGAACAACGTGGGCTCGCGCAGCAGGCTTTCCACGGAAAACAGCCCCGCTAGCGATTCGCCGATGATGCCGCGGTGCCCATCCACGCGGTAACGCCGGGCAATCTCCGGCACCAGCTGCCGGGCGATGAAGGCTCGGAATAAGGCCGAGCCGCCCACGTGTGGGGCGATCTTCTTGTCCTCAGCCACCGTAGTGGGCCCGGTCATGTCGCGGCGCCGTTCGGTGTTCTCGATGCCCACCAGGATCACCGGCCGGATCTCCCCTGCCCGGATGCCTTCGTCGAGGGTGGCGGCTACATGTGGAAAATCCTCCTGCAACCCGCCGTCGGGCATGTAGAGGACGGGATAGCGGTCTTTAGAGGAGCCGTAGCCCGGGGGCGTGTAGACGTTGATGTGGCGGGTTTCGGCGGATGCCGTGGCAACCAGCGTGAAGCCGTCGCTATGCGGAGTCACCTGGGTGGCCTGCGTGGCTTGCGCGACCTGGGCGGCCTGCGTTCCCGGCGCCACGATCGCGAAAATCGTAAAACCTAAGGCGATGGCCATCCGTTGCATGCAGGACTTCCCTGAAAGTATCGCCCCAGCTTAGCCGCATCGACCCGACGGGACCAAGCCTTGCCGGGTCCACATCGGGCACTGCCGCGGCGCCTGGCCGCCGCGCCGATTACATGTTTCGGCGGTACTCGCCACCCACGTCGTACAGCGCGTGGCTGATCTGGCCGAGGGAGTTGTTCTTCACCGCGTCCATCAGCTGCTCGAACACGTTACGCCGGTCGCGCGCCGTCTTCTGCAACGTCACCAGGCTCTCCGGGGCCAGGTCGTTGCGCGCCTTGCCGTAGAGCAGCACGTTGTCGATCTGCTGGCCCTTTTCTTCTTCCGTGGAGCGGATCAGCTCGATCTCGGTGGCGATCTCGCCGCCATGGTCCTTGGGCAGGAAGGTGTTGACGCCGATCAGCGGCAGCGTGCCGTCGTGCTTGCGGTGCTCGTAGTACATCGACTCTTCCTGGATCTTGCCGCGCTGGTACATGGTGTCCATGGCGCCCAGCACGCCGCCGCGCTCGCTGATCGCTTCGAACTCCTTGTACACCGCTTCTTCCACCAGGTCGGTCAGTTCGTCGACCACGTAGCTGCCCTGCCACGGGTTTTCGTTGAAATTGAGGCCAAGCTCGCGATTGATGATGAGCTGGATCGCCACGGCGCGTCGCACGCTTTCCTCGGTGGGCGTGGTGATCGCCTCGTCATACGCATTGGTGTGCAGGCTGTTGCAGTTATCGAACAGCGCGTACAGCGCCTGCAGCGTGGTGCGGATATCGTTGAACTGGATCTCCTGCGCATGCAGCGAGCGGCCGGAGGTCTGGATGTGGTACTTGAGCATCTGGCTGCGCGCGGTGGCGCCGTACCGCTCGCGCATCGCGCGCGCCCAGATGCGCCGCGCCACGCGGCCGATCACCGTGTATTCCGGGTCCATGCCGTTGGAAAAGAAGAACGACAGGTTGGGTGCGAAGTCGTCGATCTTCATCCCGCGGGCGAGGTAGTACTCGACGATGGTGAAGCCATTGGACAGGGTAAAGGCCAGCTGGCTGATCGGGTTGGCGCCGGCTTCGGCGATGTGATACCCCGAGATCGACACCGAGTAGAAATTGCGCACCTTGTGGTCGACGAAATACTGCTGGATGTCGCCCATCATGCGCAGGGCGAACTCCGTGCTGAAGATGCAGGTGTTCTGGGCCTGGTCTTCCTTGAGGATGTCCGCCTGCACCGTGCCGCGCACGTTGGCCAGGGTCCAGGCCTTGATGCGCGCGTAGGTTTCCGGATCGACCACCTCTTCGCCGGAAACGCCGAGCAAGCCGAGGCCCAGCCCGTCGTTACCCTCCGGCAGGTCGCCGTGGTACGTCGGGCGGTTGCCGTCGGGGTACAGGCGCGCGATATGCGCGTTGGCGGCATCCCAGCGCGAGGCGTCCTCGTTGAGGTACTTCTCGATGTTCTGGTCGATCGCAGTGTTCATGAACATCGCGAGGATGATCGGCGCGGGGCCGTTGATCGTCATCGACACGGACGTGGATGGCGCCGAGAGGTCGAAGCCCGAATACAGCTTCTTCATGTCGTCCAGCGTGGCGATGGACACGCCGGAGTTGCCGATCTTGCCGTAAATGTCCGGCCGCGGCGCCGGGTCTTCTCCGTACAGCGTGACCGAATCGAACGCAGTGGACAGCCGCGCGGCGGCACCGCCCAGCGACAGGTAATGGAAACGACGGTTGGTGCGTTCCGGCGTGCCCTCGCCCGCGAACATGCGGGTGGGGTCCTCCCCTGCGCGGCGATACGGGAAGACACCGCCGGTATACGGGTAATGGCCGGGCAGGTTCTCCCGCATCAGGAACGACAGCAGCTCGCCCCAATCCTTCGTCTTCGGCGGCGACACCTTGGGGATCTTCTGGTGGCTGAGCGATTCGCGGTAGTTCTCGACCCGGATCACCTTGTCGCGCACCTGGTACTCGTTGAACTCCGCCGTGACCGCGGCGAAGCGTGACGGCCACTCCCGCAACAGGTGGATGGCCTCGCTGGTCAGTTCGCGCACGGCTTCGTTGTAACGCTGGCGGAGCGTGACCAGCGAGCGGTCGCCTTCCACGGTGAGCGCCGCGTGGTCGTAGAGGTCGAACGCCCGCGGCAGCGCGTCGTCACCGATGTCCTTCAGCGATTCGTAGTAGTGCTGCGCCTTGCTCGCCGCCTCGGCCTGCTTCGCGATGCCGTGGTTCACGCCGCGCCCCTGCTCGGCGATTTCCGCGAGATAGCGCACGCGGTTGCCGGGAATCAATACCGTGGCGCGCGGCTCGCGCAGCGTGGTATCCACCACCGGCGTCCATGTCGCGCCGGGCAGCGCCAGCTTCTCGCGCAGTAGCCGGCACAGATTGTCGAACATCCAGGTGACGCCCGGGTCGTTGAACTGGCTGGCGATGGTGGGGTAAACCGGCACGTTCTCGTCGGCCATCTGGAAGGCGGTGCGGTTACGCTTCCACTGCTTGCGCACGTCGCGCAGGGCGTCTTCGGCGCCACGCTTGTCGTACTTGTTCAGCACCACCAGCTCGGCGAAATCCAGCATGTCGATCTTCTCGAGCTGGCTGGCCGCGCCGTATTCGCTGGTCATCACGTAGACCGGGAAATCGACCAGGTCGACGATTTCCGAATCGCTCTGGCCGATGCCGGCGGTTTCCACGATCACCAGGTCATACGCCTGCGATTTCAGAAAATCGATGCAGTCGTGCAGCACGATGGACGTGGCGGCGTGCTGCCGGCGCGTGGCCATCGAGCGCATGTAGACGCGCGGACTGCGCAGCGAGTTCATGCGGATGCGATCGCCCAGCAGCGCACCGCCGCTGCGGCGACGCGTGGGATCCACCGCCAGCACGGCGATGCGCATGTCCGGGAACGCATGCAGGAAACGCAGCAACAGCTCGTCCACGACCGACGACTTGCCCGCGCCACCGGTGCCGGTAAGGCCGAGCACCGGCGTCTTGCCGCCGGCCAGTTGCCAGGCCTTGCGCTGGCGCGCCAGATCCGCCTCGGGAAGCTGGTCTTCCTCGATGGCGGACAGCATGGCGCCGATGGAAATCTCGTCGTCCACCGAGGTAGCTTCCGGCGTGGTGACGGTGCGTTCGCGCGTGGCGTTGCGCGTGCGCGTCATCACGTCCTCGATCATCTCGGTGAGGCCGAGCTTCATGCCGTCGTTGGGGTGGTAGATGCGCTCCACGCCGTACGCCTGCAGTTCGCGGATCTCCTCCGGCGTGATGGTGCCCCCGCCACCGCCGAACACGCGCACATGGCCGGCGCCGCGCTCGCGCAGCATGTCGACCATGTACTTGAAGTACTCCACGTGGCCCCCCTGGTACGACGACAGCGCGATGGCATCGGCGTCTTCCTGCAAGGCGGCGCGCACCACGTCTTCCACCGAGCGGTTGTGGCCCAGGTGGATCACCTCGGCGCCCTGGCTCTGGATGATCCGTCGCATGATGTTGATCGCGGCGTCGTGGCCGTCAAACAGGCTGGCCGCCGTGACGAAACGCAGCGGCGTTCCCTCCGCGTCGGTATGGCTGGCGGGGATAGGCTTGGGCTGCGAGCTCATGGAAACTCCGGGGAACGCGACGTCTGGGGAGGGAACCGGTCGATTCTAGCCCCGCGGGCGCCGCGGGCTCTGACGCGGTGCAGCGAGACTCTTCCCCGGCCGCGCCGAGATCGGGTCTAATGCCCTTTGGACCAGGGAAGGAGCGCCACGCTTGGCCGACGTACAGCACGCCTACCGCTACCAGGGCGCCTCGGCGGTCGCCGACCGCGCCGACTGCGCCGGCCCGCACCTGACGCTGGTGACCAGCAGCCCGCTCGAGGCCGCCCCGCCCCGTTTCTTCGAGGGTCGCGTGCACCGCCCGCGCCTGGTCGCCGATGCGCTCACCGCGGTGCACCTGATCGTCGGCGCGCGCTTCTTCACCCCGCCGAACACGCTGGCCAAACGCATCGCGCTGGCCGACCCGGTGGTCACCTCGGGCGGCGGACTGCTCCGCTTCGAGGGCTTCTCGTCCTGTTGCAGTGCCTACATCCGCGTGGACCTGGGGCAGCGCGGCTACGAAGGGGACATCGTCGGCAAGGGAACCACCAACGTCGATTTCAACGCCCCTATGCGCGCCGCGCTTGCCCGCGTGCGCGACGATCATGGCCTGGGCTTTTCGGTCGGCACCGACGAAATGACGCTGACCAGCGGCGCAGGGTCGGTCACCGAACGCAAGGTCGCCCTGCCCGAACGCTGGGTACGCGGCATGCTCGAAGTGCAGGCCTTCCAGTCGGCGATGACGCCACGACTGGAGGTCACCGCCGTCGATGCGCTGCGCTTCCTCCGCGCGCTGCCTCGCGCCTCCACCAGCCGCACACCGCTGTGGATCGCCCGCGGTGCGTCGGGCCTGTTCACCACCACCCGCGCCGTGGACGATGGCGTCCGCCTCACCGACAGCACGCGCCTGCGCGTGCTCGAACCGCTGCTGCCGTACGCCGAGCGGCTCACCGTCCACGCGGATCCGGCCAACCAGGCCAGCGCCTGGGTGCTCGACTTCGACGGCATCCGCGTCACCCTCGCGCTGAGTGCGGAAACCTGGCGCGGCTTCTCCGGCGAGGGTCAATCGCTGCATGCGTTGATGCGCCTGGACAACGAAGGCCACGCATCCGTGCTCGATCGCGTCCGCGCCCATCTGAACTGGCAGGGCCTGCTGCGCGCGGACGAGGTATCGCTGGCCACCGGTATCGCCCTCGAGCGGGTCGACGACGCGTTACGCGCCCTCGGCGCGGTCGGCCTCGTGGGCTACGACGTCGCCGAGCAGGCCCACTTCCACCGCGTACTACCCTTCGATCTTTCGTCTATCGACGATATGCATCCCCGTCTGGCCGCGGCGAAAGACCTGCTCGCCCATGGCGCGGTACGCCTGGAAGCCGGTCCGTCGTTCGTTGCCGAGGTCGAGAGCGACGGTATCAGGCATCGCGTCCGCGAGGTCGACGGGCAGGTGCGCTGTACGTGCCCATGGTTCGCCAAACACGGCGAGGAACGCGGACCGTGCAAGCACGTGCTCGCGGCCACCGCCCTGCGCGAGGCCCAGGCATGAGCACGACCATCGGCCACATGCTGGACGAGGCGATCGAACGGGGCGATATCGAGGCCGTCACCGCCGCGCTGCGCGAGATACCGCGCGGGCAACGGGCCAGCCTTGCACCGGCTCTTCGCGAGCGGGCTCGCGTGCTCAGGGAACAGGACGACCCGCAGGTGCCGTGGGAGGACAAGCAACCCCAGCGCGACCGCGAGTTCGCCACGGGCGCGGCTCTTTTCGTTTGCGGCACGGCACGCGACGCGGCCGGCGCGTTCCTGCGCGCAGACGATGCCGCGGCGCTGGCTCGCGAGTTCGATCCGCCCAGCCTCGAAGGCCTGGGCGAGGCGATGATGGCGCTGCCACGGGTCACGCTGAATTACCTGAACCCGTTCATCGAAAGCGGCCTGGTGCCCCGGCCGGACGATGAGGCTCACACGCAGATGATGATGGACCTGCCGACCTACGCCGGCTGGGCCAAGAAGGTGTCGATGGAAGCCTATGTGCAGGGCGATCCCACCTTGCACGACGTGATCCTGCGCGTCATGGAAATCGAAGGCACCTCGGATGCCAGCCTCGCCTCCGTGGACAAATACCGCCGGGACGCGTGGTCGATCTTCTTCGCCTCGCCGTGGTCACAGTCGCACTTCGGTCGCGACCTGCTGCTGGACAAGACCCTCGACGCGCTGGAAAAGGACTGGCCGCAGTTCCGCTCGGGTTGGTTCTCACGTTTCCACGAGCGCCTTGGACCTACACCCGACGAACTCGGCGCGCGCCTGCCGCGTTACCTTGCGCTGTGCCGCAGCCGCATTCCGCCCACCGTGGGCCTGGCGCTGAAGGCGCTGGAGAAGATCGACGCCTCCGTATCGATCCAAGGGCACGACCTGCTCGACGCGCTCGCACCTGTCATGCACGCGGCGGCGAAAGGACAGGTCGAATCGGCGATGAAGCTGGCCGAGCGCCGTCTGCGTGTCGAACCCGCACTGGCGGACCAGGTAGCGCGGCTTCTCGTCGACGCATTGGGGCACGCCGATGCGGGCGTGCAGGCGAAGGCGATCAAGCGGCTGAGCGGTATAGCGCTCGACGACACGTTACGCGCGACGCTCGCGACCTACCTGCCCGGCATCGCCGCATCGAATCGCCCCGCGCTGGTCACACTGGTCGCCCTGTCGCCCGCCGTGGAACGCCAACCGGTCGACGTCTTCATCGAAACGACGAAGCTGCCGGAACCGTGCGATGCCTCGCGCGAACTGCCACGCATCGACGATGCCGACACGCTTGCGGAACGCGTGGCCTACGTCTTCGCGAACGACACGGACATCGATGCGTTCGAAGCGGTCCTTGCTGCGCTGACACGCATGGCGCCACTCGGTGCAACCGTTCGTGCGCGACTGGCGCCGGTGGCGAAGCGGCTGTCACGCCAGCGCAAGCCGATCGCCCAGGCGCTCGCGCAGGTCGTCGCGATGCTGCTCGACCTCCCCGCGCCGCACTATGCACGAATGGTGGACAACTACGGCGAGCACGCAGACATCGACCTGCAGGTACTCCACCGCGTGGTCGACACCGTCGCAACCGCGCGGCACGGCGCAGGCCTGGAACCGCTCGACGCGGCAACCCATCGCGGCGGTTTCATCGATCCCGGCCGCCTCGCCCAGCGCATTGCCGCCCATGGCGCGGCCGGCGTGCCGTGGGAAAGACGCACGGCGGTGCGTGCGCTGCTTCGCCTGCCGTCCGCGGCGCCGATGCCGGACGAATTCGCCGCATTGCCCGCTTCATCGCTACGCCAGGCCTTCGGCCATGCGCTGGGCGGCGCCCTCGATCCCGGCGAGCCCGATAGCGCGCTCATGGCTGCGGCGGCGCGCATCCGCCACCCCGGTGCGGACGATCCGCTGATGCTTGCGCGACTGGGCGACCTGGGACCCGACACCACACGCGCGCCAGTGATCTCCTGGCACATCGAGACCCGGCAATCGCAGGTCGACGGCAAGACCTACACCTTTCACGATTTCATCCTCGACGACGACTGCGCGCCCGAGGGTGCCGATCCGCTGTTGATCGCCCTGCACCGCCACCAGCCATCCGCGTTCAAGCCGCGATATGCCTCGCATCGATGGGGCTACGCCGGTATCGACGAAGCGCTGGTGCGTTACTCGGCCACGTTGCTGCCGTCGTGCATGGATACCTTTTTCGCCGGCGGCTGTCGCCTCGTCGGCAACAACCTGGGCTGGTACGAGGCGCAGTGGCAGAACCGCGCCTACCTGTTCCCTTTGCTCGAACCGACGGTGACGCCCGGTCCGATGGGCACACTGCTGCTTGCCCTCGCCCTGGCCGGAAAGGAGCCAGGACAGACGGCACTGGCCGTGGACGGGCTGGCGCAGTCCTCGCTTGAAGGGCGGATCGACCTCAACCGGCTCGGCACGGATATGAGCGCGCTCCTGGCAAGCGACCATGTGCTTGCCGCGCGCTATGCGAAAGCACTGGCCGCCGCCGCACGCACCGCGCCGGGTATGCTGCCGGTGGTGACCGGCCTGCTCGAGGTCTTGATCGGCGCACGCCCCGAGGATCCGCCGCGCGACACGTCGGCACTGCTCGCGCTGCTGCACGAGTCGCTGCTGGAGTCGGGCGGGCGGATCGGCGAGAACACGCGCGCGGTATTGCCCAGCCTCAAGCTGTCCGGACGCGGCGCGGCGCTGAGGAAAGCCCTACTCGCCTGAGCGTCAGCCGGCCTTGAGTCCCACGGAATACTCGCTGGCCCGATGGGAGCTGATGCCGTGGCGCTGCTCGGCCCCCAACGAGAACGCCGGATCGCGCACGAACACCTGCGGCCGCGTGGTCGGTCCCATCAGTTGCAGCAGCAAGGCCTGGCCGAGGCTGTGCGGATGGTGGCGTACCTCATTGGCCAGCGTCGCCGACATCGGTGGCTCCACGGCTTGCGCAGGGTCGGTCCACAGCTTGCCGATGCGGTCGAAGTCGGCCGGGGATACCTCCACCCACACGCCGATCTGGTAACGGTCGTTGCGCCCCGTCAGCGGTAGCGGCAACGTAGAGCGAACGAAGAAACGACGCGCGTCGATCACGCAGAGGTCGTCGTTCTCGAACACGCTGGCGGCGCGGGTGGCCTCGTCGAGTTCCAGTACGGCATCCGGGCGGCGATAGCCCAGTTCGAGTGCTTCCGGGTCGTGCTCCGATCCACACACCGCACAGGTGGTTGTCATGGCTCGCTCCTGGAAAAGAGGCTGGATGGGCGGGTCAGCAAGGCGCCGCGCCCGCGAGAAAGCGTATCGCTGCCGTCATGACGCCTGCGTCATCGACGATGCGGCGGTGCCCCAGGCCATGCGTCTTCAGCAAGGTCGCGCCGGGCCAGAGGCGGGCATACAGTTCACCCTCGCCAACCGGCACGTCGCGGTCGGTGTCGTCGTGCACCACCAGCAGGGGCTGCGTGCGTTGCGGCCCATGGTGCGCGATGTGCAGGGCCTCGATGGCGACGCCCGTGCGCCGCGCCAGGGCGTCGTGCATGGATGGGCGCAGGTGCTGGCCCAGCCGCACGAAACGGGCGAATCGCGCGGTGGCGGCTTCCGGATCGGCCGCGGGCGCGATCAGTACCACGCGCTTCGTCGTCCAGCCACGCTCCAGTGCCAGCGTCGCGGCTGCGCCACCGAGGGAATGGGCGACCACGCCTTCCGGATCGCCGAAATGCCGGGCCACGGCGGTCAGCGTGCGAACGAAATCCGGCAGGGTGCACAGTTCGCCGCCGCTGTGGCCGTGCGCCGGCTGATCGAACGCCACAACCGCCCAGCCCTGGGCAAGCAGATGGGGCGCCCATGTCTCCCAACGCAGGCCGAGGCTGGACCAGCCATGGACAAGCAGGATGTACGGCTGCGTGGCCGGATCGCCCCAGACGTATGTCGCGATGGACTCCCCGTCCAGGGACAACGTGCCACGGCGCGCGGACGTCGACGCCACGGCATGCACCGCCCGCTGGCGGCTGCTGGTCAGCGGCGTCTGGAAGATGCGCGCGGCGTGGGCGACCGTGCGACCGGGCGCGAGCCGGCTGCCCAGCCGATAGGCGAGGCGGATGCCAAGCAGGGTCGCGACGGTGCGCGCACTGAACCGGCGGGGAGGCTTCATGGACTCGGCAGGTCGATGGACGAAAAGGGAAGCATGCGGGAATTCGAGCGCTGGCGGGGAACAAGGTTCCCGCAGCGCGGCGATTTCACGAACCTGAACGCGCCAGAGGCAAGGGTCAACCGGCATCGGCCCGCCCACGTTCTGGCACACGAATCCGCAACCGCGGAGCGTCGCGAAGGAGACCGTCCATGAAGCGCCCCATGCCCCTGCTCGCCACCCTGGCCGCCCTTGGCCTCACCTTCGGCGCCGCGAGCTACACCGCGCCCGCCGCGGCGCGCGAATACGTCAGCGTGACCGTGACTGACCGTCCGCCGCCGCCGCGCTTCGAGCGCATGCCGCCGCCCCGGGTGGGCTATGTCTGGGCCCCCGGTTACTGGAACTGGTATGGCGGCCGCTACGTCTGGGTCGGCGGTCGCTGGGCCGCGCAGCGCCCCGGCTACGTCTACCACCCGCCGGTCTGGCATCCCTACGGCCGCGGCTGGCGCGTCGAACGCGAGACCTGGGTGCGCGACCCCTACTGGCACCGCTGAGACCGTCTGCTGCGCCGCAACCACACGAACCGGCGCAAGGGTTTAAACTAGGCGCCTGACACGACAGATCGCCCCCGCCCTTGCAGGCCGGGGCGATTTTTTTGGACGGTCATTATCGACCGGCGGTCCCCGCCGCCGGTCATTCACCTAGAAGCGGCCTCGCCGCCGCTTGCCACTGGAGTTTGCGCTCGATGATTTTCGAAACCATCGCCAACACGGGCCACGAAGAAGTCGTCTTCTGCCACAACAAGGACGCCGGCCTGAAGGCCATCATCGCGATCCACAACACCGTGCTGGGCCCCTCCCTCGGCGGCCTGCGCATGTGGCCCTACAAGACCGAGCAGGATGCCGTGAACGACGTGCTGCGCCTGTCGCGCGGCATGACGTACAAGAACGCGGTGGCGGGCCTGAACCTGGGCGGCGGCAAGGCCGTGATCATCGGCGATCCCTCCAAGGACAAGTCCGAGGCGCTGTTCCGCGCGTTCGGCCGTTTCGTCAACTCGCTCAACGGCCGGTACATCACCGCCGAGGACGTGGGCATCGACGTCAACGACATGGAATACGTCTACCGTGAAACCGAGTACGTCACCGGCGTGCACCAGGTACACGGTGGCTCGGGCGATCCCTCGCCGTTCACCGCGTTCGGCACGCTGCAGGGCCTGATGGCCGCGCTGCAGTCCAAGCACGGCAACGAGGACGTGGGCAAGTACAGCTACGCCGTGCAGGGCTGCGGTCACGTGGGCAGCGAGTTCATCAAGCTGCTGCGCGAACAGGGCGCCAAGGTGTTCGTCACCGACATCAACAAGGATGCCGTGCAGCGCTGCGTCGACGAACTCGGCTGCGAGGCCGTGGGCCTGGACGAGATCTACGACGTGGACGCCGACGTCTACAGCCCGTGCGCCCTGGGCGGCACGGTCAACGAGCAGACCATCGACCGGATCAAGGCGAAGATCATCTGCGGCGCGGCCAACAACCAGCTGGCCACGGACGCGATCGGCGACGAACTGGCCCGTCGCGGCATCGTCTACGCCCCGGATTACGCCGTGAACGCCGGCGGCGTGATGAACGTCTCGCTGGAGATCGACGGCTACAACCGCGAGCGTGCCATGCGCATGATGCGGACGATCTACTACAACGTGGGCCGGATCTTCGAGATCTCCGCCCGTGACAACATCCCGACCTACAAGGCCGCGGACCGCATGGCCGAGGAGCGCATCAGCGCCATCGGCAAGATCCGCCTTCCCCACATGGGCAACGGTGCGCCGCGGTTCCAGGGCCGTATGCGCGGGCAGTAAGCCCGGCGGGATGTGCGTGATGAAGAGCCGTCCGGGCGACCGGGCGGCTCTTTTGTTGGAGGGCGAGGTGGCCAATAATGCAAATGTAGGAGCGGACGATGTCCGCGATCCCCTCAGGCCCACCCCGGCCGTATGTCCGCGATCCCCTCAGCGATCGCCTCAGGCTGGCCAGGGCGAACGGCCAAACCCCGAAAAGACACACCTCCCCGCCAGGGTGGCTTCGTTGGGCTCACGGAACCGCCTGGACCTTGGGGCGCATGGCGTCTTTCGCCTCGACCGAAGGTGAGGGTTCGCCCACATCGTGGGCTCCTACCTGGCCTTATGATCTGTTATGCTTTTGGCGCCCCTGGGTTCTTGTAAGGCTTTGCCTACACGGCGCTTTTGGGGCCAAGGGGATGCCGCCCAAGGGCTGGCGACGACACGACACTTCCGATCACCTTCATCGCCTCGGTGATGCGCATCCATGACTGGCACAAGCCATCGGTGGATCGCCCGTCCGGGGATGAAATGGACTTACCGAGCTATGAGCGCGATCCCAGCTGACACCCTCACCTACGACGACGTCCTGGTTCGGCTGCGCGCCGTGCTGCAGGAAACGTTCGAGATCGATCCGGCCAAGGTCACGCCCGAGGCCAACCTGTTCACCGATCTGGAGCTGGACAGCATCGACGCGATCGATCTGGCCATCCAGGTGCAGGACATGACCGGCACCCGGATCAAGCCCGAGGATTTCAAGAGCGTGCGTACGGTGGGCGACGTGGTCGCCACCGTGCAGACGCTGGTCGCCCGCTGAGCGGACCGATGGCGGGCCGGTACGAACCGCGCGACGACGCGGCGCCTTCCTTCGCGCCCTGCGCGGTCGTACCGATCTACAACCACGGATCGACCATCGCCGCCACGGCCGAGGCCCTGGCGGCCCATGGCCTGCCCGTGCTGATCGTGGACGACGGCTCCGAGGCCGCTACCGCCGATGTGCTGGACCGGCTGGTGGCCGGACGCGACGACCTCCGCCTGATCCGCCTGCCGGTCAACGGCGGCAAGGGTGCCGCGCTCACCGCCGGGTTCCTCGCCGCCCATGCCGCCGGCTACAGCCACGTGCTGCAGATCGACGCGGACGGACAGCACGACACCGCCGACGTGCCGCGCTTCCTGGCCGCCGCGGCCGCCGCGCCCGATGCCATGGTCTGCGGCAAGCCGATCTACGACGACTCCGTGCCCCGGGCGCGCCTCTACGGTCGCTACCTGACGCACGCCTGCGTCTGGGCGGAAACGCTGTCCTTCGACATCGCCGACTCCATGTGCGGCTACCGGCTGTACCCGCTGGCCCCGACCCGCGCGGAAATCGCGCGCAAGCCGCTGCCCTCGCGAATGGATTTCGACACCGAGATCGCCGTGCGCCTGTTCTGGCGCGGGGTTCCGGTCATCAACCTGCCGACCCGGGTGATCTACCCCGAGAACGGCCTCTCCCATTTCCGCATGTGGCGCGACAATGCGCGCATCACCGCCATGCATACGCGACTGCTGCTCGGCATGCTGCCGCGCGCGCCGCGCCTGCTCCTTCGCACCTTCCACCACGGAAACCGCTGATGCGTCGTCTTTTCGCCTTGTTTGCCCTGCTCCTCGTCTCCACCGCCCATGCCCAGGCCCCGTCGCTTGTCGACGACGTGCTGGGTCGCCTCGCGAAGCATCCCCAGGTGCGCGCCGAATTCACCCAGCAGCGCGACAACCCTGCCCTGGCTGCGCCGCAGGTAAGCAAGGGCGACCTGTTGTTCGTGATCGGGCACGGCATGATCTGGCATACCCGCGAACCGTTCGAGGACACGCTGGTGCTGACCTCCGGCAACAGCGCCCGCCTGAATGCGCAGGGCAAGCTGGAGCGCGTGCGCGATGGCAACCGCGGCGTCAGCCAGGTATCCGGCATGCTGCAATCGCTGCTGGCCGGCAAGTCGGACGAGGCCATGCGCCAGTTCACCATCACGGCCGAGGGCAGCCCGGAAGCGTGGTCGCTCCGCTTCGTGCCGCGCCAGGCGCGCGTCGCGCGTGTCCTCGCCGGCATCACGCTCAAGGGCGATGCGTTCCTCGAATCCATCGAGGTGAACCTCGCCAGCGGCGAGCGCACGCTGATCACCTTCACCGGCACGCGCGACGCCGATACGCTCACCCCGCTCGAAACGCAGGTCCTCGGCGTCAAATGAAGGCGTCGCCGACCACTGTGCGCGCCGGTCTGTTCGCCATCGCGGCGCTGGGCGTCTGCCTGCTGTGTGCGTGGCTGCTGTTCGGTCGCGCCACGTCGCCGTTGCAGACGGACATCCTGACCATCCTGCCGGCCACGGAGCGCCACCCCCTGGCCGAAGACGCCGTCGAGCGCCTGGCCCGCGCCAGCGGCGACCGGATGATCCTGCTGGTGGCGAACCGCGACGACGCCTCCGCCAAGGACGCCGCTCGTGAACTGGGCGAGACGCTGGGCAAGGACCCGACGTTCGCGTCGGTGATCGCCGAGCTGCCGCCGTTCGACCTCGACCAGCTGGTCACGCCGTTCCTGCCGTTCCGCTTCCACCTGCTGACGCCGGAAGATCGCGCCGCCGTGACCCTGCCGGGCTTCGATGCCGTCGCCACGCTGTCGCGCCGGCTCAACGAGCCGTTCGGTGCCAACGTGGGCGCGAAGCTCACCGACGATCCGTTCGGCTGGATGCAGCACTGGCTGGACCGCCAGCCCTGGAACCGCTCGGCCCTCGTTCCCGAGGACGACATGCTGACCGCGCACCAGGGCGACACCAGCTACGTGCTGGTGATCGCCACGCTCAAGGGCTCGTCGTACGACGACACGGTGCAGCGCGCGGCGCTGGCCACGCTGGAGCGTGCCGAGGCCGGCATGCTGGCGAAATACCCCGGCACCACGCTGCTGCGCACCGGGGCGATCTTCTACGCGGCGGCGGCGCGCGCCGGCGCCGAGCGCGACACCCACGTGGTGGGTATCGCCTCGTCGGTGGGTATCGCCCTGCTGTTGCTGCTGGTGTTCCGCTCGGCGCGGCCGTTGCTGATCGCCTTCCTTTCCACCGCGCTGGGCGTGGTCGGCGCCATCGTCGCCACGGTGCTCGTGTTCGGCCAGCTGCACCTGCTGACCCTGGTGTTCGGCGCAGCGCTGCTGGGCGAAGCGGTCGATTACTCGATCCAGTACCTCTGCGCGCGTGCGAACGCCGGTGCCGCCTGGAACGCCGAACGCGGCGTGCGCCAGGTGCGTCCGGCGCTGCTGCTGGCGCTGGGCACCTCCCTGCTGGGTTACGCGCTGCTCGGCGTGGTGCCGTTCCCGGCGCTGCAGCAGATGGCCGTGTTCGCCATGTCGGGTATGGCGGTGGCCTGCGCCAGCGTGTTCTGGCTGCTGCCGGCGCTGGCGCAGAAACCGGCGCGCGCGCCGCTGTCGCCGGCGCTGGTGCGCCTGGCGCTGGGCTGGCAGCGGGCCGCCTCGGGCCGGCGCGCCCTCGTCGTGCTGGCCGTGCTCGCGCTGGTCGCGATCCCGGGCTGGCTGCGGCTGGGCCACGACGACGACATCCACCTGCTGATCTCGCCGCCGAAAACGCTGGAAGCACAGACGAACGCGATCCGCGACGTCGCCGGCTTCGGCGGCGGCACGCAGTTCTGGCTGGTCGAGGGCGCCACGCCCGAGGACGTGCTGCAGCGTGAGGAAGCGCTGACCGATCGCCTCCAGGCCTGGATCGCGCAAGGCAAGCTCACCGGCTTCACCGGCATCACCGCCATGCTGCCCTCGGCGAAGCGACAGGCGGCCAACATCGCCGCGCTCGATCCACTGTTCACGCCGCGCGAACGCATGACCGGCTGGCTGGGCGCGGCCGGCTTCCGGCCGGAAGGCACCGCCGCCTTCGTCGCCGCCTACCCGGGGCGCGCCTTCACGCTGGACGACTGGCGCGCCATGCCCGCCTATACGCCGTTCCGTTACCTGTGGCTTGAAGGTGAACACGGCACCGGCAGCATCGTGGTGCCGCAGGGCCAGGACGACGTGGCGCTGTTGCGCGACGCATCGGCGGGCCTGCCGGGCGTATCGCTGATCGACAAGCCGGCCAGCATTTCCGCACTGTTCGGCCGCTATCGCAGCTACGCCGACGTCTGGCTGGGCGGCGCGCTGGCCCTGGTCGGGCTGGCCTTCCTGTGGCGCTACGGCCCGCGTGCGGTGGGCCGCGTGCTGTTGCCGCCGATGGCCGGCATCGTCTTCAGCGTGGCCGCGCTGGGTTATCTCGGCCAACCGCTCACGCTGTTCCACATCATGGCCCTGATGCTGGTGCTGGGCGTGGGCGCGAACTACGCCGTGTTCCTGCGCGAGGGTGAGCCGCATGCGGCGCATATCCCCGGTGCCGCGTACGCGGGCGTGCTGCTGTCCGCCGTCACCGCCTTGCTGTCCTTCGGCCTGCTCGCGCTGAGCACGATGCCGGCCCTGCAACATTTTGGCCTCACCCTGTTACTCGGGATCGGCTTCACGGCGCTGGTGGCGCCCGTGAGCGTTCCCGCACCGAAGAAACCACTCGCATGAACAGCGCAGCACAGGTCACCGGCGGACGGACGCCCCGGCGCGTCGTCGTCACCGGCTTCGGCGGCATCACCCCGCTGGGCAACGACTGGGACGCCATCGAGGCGCGCCTGCGCAGCTTGCGCAACGCCGTGCGTCGCATGGGCGAGTGGGATTACTTCGATGCACTGAACGGCCGCCTGGGCTGCCCCGTCGATGATTTCACCCTGCCCGCCCACTGGTCGCGCAAGCACCTGCGGTCGATGGGTCGCGTGGCGCAGCTGGCCGTGGCCGCAAGCGAGCGGGCACTGGCCGATGCCGGCCTGCTCGACGATCCGGCCATCGGTGACGGCCGCATGGGTGTGGCGTACGGTTCGTCCGGCGGCAGCATCGCGCCGGCCCGCACCATCGGCCGCATGCTGGAAACCGGCTCCATGCAGGGCGTGACCGCCACCAGCTACATCCAGATGATGGCGCACACCACTGCGGTGAACGTGGGCGTGTTCTTCGGCCTGCGCGGGCGCATCATCACCACGTCCAGCGCCTGCACGTCGGGCAGCCAGGCCATCGGCTATGGCTACGAGGCCATCCAGCAGGGCAAGCAGACGCTGATGCTGTGTGGCGGCGCGGAGGAATTGTCCGGCCCGGGCGCGGCGGTATTCGACACCTTGTTCGCTACCAGCACGCGCAACGACGCGCCGGCCACCACGCCGCGTCCGTTCGACGCGAAACGCGACGGCCTGGTGGTGGGCGAAGGCGCCACGACCCTGGTGCTGGAAGAATACGAGCATGCGCTGGCACGCGGCGCCACGATGTACGCCGAGGTGGTCGGCTTCGGCACCAACTCCGACGGCCAGCACATCACCCAGCCCACGCGCGAGACCATGGCCGCGGCCATGCGCATGGCGCTGGCCGACGCCGGGCTGCCTGCCGATGCGATCGGCTACGTGAGCGCGCACGGCACCGCCACCGATCGCGGCGACGTGGCCGAGAGCCACGCCACCGCCGACGTGCTGGGCGCGGGCGTGCCGATCAGCTCGATGAAGAGCTACGTGGGCCACACGCTGGGCGCGTGCGGCGCGCTGGAATCGTGGTGGGCGATCGAGATGATGCGTCGCGGCTGGTTCGCGCCCACCATCAACCTGGACACTCCCGATCCGGAATGCGCCGCGCTGGATTACCTCACCGGCCAGGGCCGGGAGATCCGCACCGGGTACGTGATGAACAACAACTTCGCGTTCGGCGGCATCAACACCTCGCTGATCTTCAAAGCCCTGCCCGAATGAGGCGCGTCGTCGTCAC
Source organism: Luteibacter sp. ME-Dv--P-043b (assembly GCF_030209605.1). NCBI lineage: Bacteria > Pseudomonadati > Pseudomonadota > Gammaproteobacteria > Lysobacterales > Rhodanobacteraceae > Luteibacter > Luteibacter sp. ME-Dv--P-043b. Next base: position 47,460 of record NZ_JARVRT010000020.1, on the reverse strand, counting down.
CGGCATGGGCGCCGTGTCCTGCCTCGGGCCGGATCGACGCGCCCTGTTCGACGGACTGCGCGCCGGACGCGCGGGTTTCCGCGACATGCCGGACTTCGCGGCGCTGGGCATGCGCTGCCGTGTGGCCGCACCGGTCGAGCTGGACGGCCTGGCGCCACCACCGCGCAAGCTGCGTCGCTACCTGCCGCCGGCCGCGGAATACGCCTGGCACGCCACGCGTGAGGCGCTGGACGAGGCCGGTCTGGACGCCGCGCGCCTGCACGAGCGCGATGCCGGCGTCGTCATGGGCGGCTCGGCCGCACTGAGCGAATACGACGCGGGCCTGACGGTGTTCCAGGGCCGCGGCATCGGGCGGCTGTCGCCGTTCACGGTGCCGCGCACCATGGGCAGCGCGATAGCGGCGACGCTGACGCATGCCTTCGGTTTCGGCGGCCGCGCCTTTACCGTCAGCTCGGCCTGCAGCAGCGCCACGCATGCCATCGGCCAGGCAATGGAACTGATCCAGCTGGGCCGCCAGGACATCGTGGTCTGCGGTGGCGCGGAAGAACTGCACGACAAGGCCGCGATGTGCTTCGACGTGATGCATGCGCTGTCCACCGGCAGCGTGGCCGGGCAACGTGTGTCCGCGCCTTACGAAGCCGATCGCGACGGCCTGCTGCTGGGCGGCGGCGCCGGCGTGCTGGTGCTCGAATCGCTCGACCACGCCCTGGCTCGCGGCGCGACCATCCTCGCGGAAATGGCAGGTTACGGCGCCGCGTCCGATCCGGACGGCATGATCGGGCCGGCGGCGGACGGCATGGCCGAGGCCATGCACCAGGCGATCGACCTGGCCGGCATCCTGCCCGACTACGTGAACACCCATGCCTGCGCGACCGTGCACGGCGACCTGGCCGAGTGGCAGGCGCTGCAGCGCGTGTTCGCCGATCGCGGGCAAGCGGTGCCGTGGATGTCCTCGATCAAGGGGCTGACCGGACACGCACCCGCGGCGGCCGGCGCGCTGGATGCGATCGCCGCCATCGCCATGATGGACGCCGGCGTGATGCTGGGCGGCGCGCCCCTTCGCGAACGCGATGCCGCCTTCGCCGACGCGCCGCTGGTGGAAGGCGAGCACGCGGCACGCATCGACAGCGTGCTGTCGAACACCTTCGGTTTCGGCGGCAGCTGCGCGGCCCTGCTGGTGCGCCGCTTCGACGAGGCCGCCGCATGATCGCGCTGCGCGTGGACGACTGGCGTGCGTGGGCACCCGGCATCGAGGATGCCGACGCATGGGCACGCTGGGCGGGGGCACCGCATGTTCCCGCGGAAACCAACGAACAACCCGACTGCGCCTTCGTGCCGCCGATGCAGCGGCGCCGGCTCAGCCGGCTCGCCCGGATCGTGATGCATGCCGCCTGGCCGCTGTGCGGTGAGGACGAACAGCTGCCCTTCGTCTATGCGTCGCGCCACGGCGAAACCACGCACACCTTCGCGATGCTCGATGACATCGGCCGCGGCGTGCCGTTGTCGCCTACCCGCTTCGGCCTGTCCGTGCACAACGCGATTGCCGGGCAATGGTCGATCCTGCGCGAACAGCGCGGCGAGTCCGTGGCCATCGCCGGGGAAGCGGATACGTTCGAACACGCCATCGTCGAGGCGGCCACGCTGCTCGATGACGACGTGCCCGCAGTGATCGTCGTCATGGCTGAAGAGCGGCCGCCGGCTGCCTACGACGGCTGGATCGACGACGTGCCGTGTTCCTATGCCGTTGCGCTGCGCCTGTCGCGTATCGGCGCAGAGGGCGCCGGACCCTGCTGGCGTTTGTCGCTGGGCAAGGCGGACACCACACCGCTGCCGATGTCGTCCGATTACCCGCATGCCTTGCGCTTCGTCCGCGCGCTGCACGATGGCGCTCCCTTCGCACCTGCATGGAAGGCCCGGCAGTGGACCTGGCGACCGCTCCCGTGACGCGCCGCCGCGACGCCTGGGCCTGGCGTTTCGTCGCCACGGCGCTCAGCTTCGCGCTGTTCGGTGTCGGCGGGCTTCTGCTGCGCGGGCTGATCCTGCCCATCGTGCTGCATTGGCCGGGCGAGCCTGCCGTGCGCCGCCGACGCGCGCGACATACCGTGGGCCGCGCCTTCTGGCTGCATTCGCGGTTCATGCAGCGCATGGGCGTGCTCGAGATGCGTTTCGAGGGCCAGGAACGCCTGGGCAAGCCGGGGCAGATGATCGTCGCCAACCATCCGTCGCTGATCGACGTGGTGTACCTGCTGGGCCACGTGCCCGACGCCAACTGCATCGTCAAGCACGGGCTGTGGAAGAACCCGTACATGCGTGGCCCCGTGACCGTCGCCGAATACATCAGCAACGACGGCAGCGCCGAGATGCTCGACCGCGCGGCTGCGGTGTTGCGCGAGGGACAGACACTGATCGTCTTCCCCGAGGGCACGCGCACCACGCCTGGGCAGCACCCGGTATTCCACCGGGGTGCGGCCGCCATCGCCGTGCGCGGCGCACGGGTGGTCACGCCCGTGTACATCACCGTGGAACCGACCACGCTGACCAAAGCCGACCGCTGGTACCACGTGCCCGACCGTCGCGTCCGCATGCGCCTGCGCGTGGGCGACGACATCGATGTGTCGGCCTTCAGCGACGGCGTGCCCGCACCGATCGCCTCCCGCCGCCTCAATGAGCACCTTCACCACCTTTACGCCACGGAACGGACGTCATGAACGACCTCGAAAGGGATATCGCGCAACTGATCATCGATACGCTGGCGCTGGAACACCTGCGCGTGGACGACATCGCGGTGGACCAGCCACTGTTCGGGCAGGGGCTGGGGCTGGATTCCGTGGATGCGCTGGAACTCGCCCTGGCCTTGCAGAACCGCTATGGCCTGAAGGTGGGCTCGGATTCGCGCGAGGCGCGCAAGCACTTCGACACGCTGCGCAGCCTGGCCCTGTACGTACACGCGGAAGGCACGCCATGCGCAAGCTGAGCTCCCTGGTGCTGCTGATCGTCGGCATCCTCTATCCGTTCATCGTCTACTTCGGCATGGACCATGTGTCCACGCCGATGTTCGGGCTGATCCTCGGCGCGCTGTGGCTGGTTCGCGCGCCGGCGCTGATGCGCCAGCCGGGCGGTCGCTGGATGCTGGCGATCACGCTGGTCTACTGCGCGGTGCTGGCGTTCGGCGGCGAGGAACACCTGCTGCGCTGGTACCCCAGCCTGATCTGCGCGCTGCTGTTCGCAGCGTTCGCGCTCAGCCTGAAGTTCGGGCCGCCGATGATCGAGCGCATCGCGCGCGTGGCCGAGCCCGACCTGCCGCCGGTGGCCGTGGCCTATACGCGCAAGGTCACCTGGGTGTGGGTGGCGTTCTTCGTGGCCAACGGCACCGCATCGGGCCTGCTGGCCGCGTGGGGCCCGCTGTCCTGGTGGACGTTCTACAACGGCATCCTGGCCTACTCGGTGATGGGCGTGCTGTTCGTCGGCGAGTGGATCATGCGCCAGCGCCTGCGCCGCCGGATCAACAAGGCACCGATGGACGCGGCCGCCGCGCGACTGCACTCGCATCCGTGGGTGGACGGTGCCATGGGCGGCTATGCCGGAAAGAAGGGTCCCGGCATGGTCGTGGCTCTCTCCGCGGCAGGGCGTACCGCCCTGCTGCGCCACGGGCGCACGGGCCTGCTCAACGAACTCGGCCAGCAGGCCGCGGGCGACGATGCGCTGTCCACACCGCTGGTCTGGCGCTTCGCTTCCCGACTGCCGGAAAGCGCCGGCGTGGACGACGTGCTGCGCGGCGCTTTGCCCGACGATCCGGTGATCCTGGCCGAGCGCCGCGACGGCGACGACGTGGTCATCGACCTCGAACTGCCGCTCGACCTGGCCTGCTTCGCCGACCATTTCCCGGAAGCCCCGGTGCTGCCGGGCGTGACCCAGGTCGGCTGGGCGCTGGCCTTCGCCGCGCCGCGACTGGGTACGTCGACGACCTGCCGCGCGATGGATGCGCTGAAGTTCCAGCGGCTGCTGCGCCCCGGCGACCGTATACAGCTGACCCTGCGCCACGATGCCGAACGGGGACGGCTGCACTTCGCCTACCGCATCGACGGCGAGCCGGTGTCCTCGGCATGGCTGCGCATGGGCGATGCGCATGCCTGACTCCGTCGCCACCGGGCACTGGGCCACGCGCCGGGAGCGCGGCAGCTTCCACCTGCTCAAGCTCACCGCCATCGCCGTGCGGCTGCTCGGCCGCCGTCCCGTGGCGCCCGTCATCGGGCTGGTGGTCCTGTATTTCTTCGTCACCGGACGCCGGGCGCGCCGGGCGGTCGCCGACTACCAGCGACGGCTGGCGGCATGGAGCGGCCGGGACGACCTGTTCCCCCGCCGCCGTGCCGCGCTGGCCCAATACCGCGCCTTCGGCGAGTGCATGCTCGATCGCTTCGACCTGTGGCGCGGCCGGCTGACCCTCGCCGGGGTCGACATGCTGGACCCGGACGACGTGCGTGGCGCCCTGCTCGGCGGCGGCCGTGGCCAGATCCTGGTCTGCACGCACCTGGGTAACCTGGACGTGTGCCGCGCCATGGCGCAGATCGGCGAGGGCGTGGCGCTGAACGTGCTGATGCACCTGCCGCAGGCCGCCCATTTCAACCGCCTGCTGGCCCAGTCGGGCGACCCGCGGCTGCGGCTGATGCATGTGGGCGACCTGGATACGGCAACCATGCTGGACCTGTCGCAGCGGCTGGACCGCGGCGAGTGGATCGCCATCGCGGGCGACCGCGTGCCCGTGCATGGTGGCCGTACCGTGGCCGCCGACTTCCTCGGCGCTCCGGCGCCCTTTCCGCAGGGGCCGTGGCTGATGGCAGCCCTGCTGCGTTGCCCGGTCAACCTGGTGTGCTGCCTGAAACAGGGCGGGCGCTATCGCATCCACCTGCGCCGTTTCGACGACGCGTCCGGCTGGGACCGATCGCACCGCGAACGTATCATCGGCGAATCGGTGCAGCGCTATGCCGACTGGCTGGCGCAGCGCTGCCTCGACGCACCCCTGCAGTGGTTCAACTTTCACCCGTACTGGCAAGGTACGAACGGAGCGTCGCATGCGCGCTAGCGGTGTGCTCGGCACGCAGATCGAACTGGTGGTGCCGTTCTTCGACGTGGATTCCATGGAGGTGGTCTGGCACGGCCACTACGTGAAATACCTGGAGCTGGCGCGCTGCGCGCTGCTGGACGAACTGGGCCACAACTATGTGCGCATGAAGGAGACCGGCTTCGTCTGGCCGATCATCGACATGCAGTTGCGCTATGCGCAGGCGGCACGCTTTGGCCAGACCCTGATCGCGCGCGCCGACCTGGTGGAATGGCAGAACCGCCTGAAAATCCATTACACGCTGAGCGACGCCGCCAGCGGCGAGCGCCTCACCCGCGCCAGCACCGTGCAGGTGGCGGTCAGCCTGGCCACGGGCGAGATGCAGCTGGTCTCGCCCCGTGTCTTCACCGACGACGTGGAACGGCGCCTGGCGCGTTCGCCGTCGTACGCCGTCCTGGATCGCGCGTGATGAAATACGCCAGCGCCACGTACGTGGAAGAAACCCGCCTCGGCTTCGTCTTCCTGCGCACCCACACCTGGCAGCACCACGTGTTGCGCGTGGCCATCGACGACCTGAAACGCCTGATCGGATCGCCGCTGCCGCAGGGCGGCACGCTGCTGGACGTGGGCTGCGGCCAGGGGCGCTCGTTCCGCTACCTGCGCGATGCGTTCCGGCCGGATCGCCTGATCGGCCTGGATGCGGATCCGCACAGCCTGGAGCACTCGCAGGCGGAAGCGTCGCGCGAAGGCATCCAGGCCACCCTGTTGCTGGGCGACTGCGCGCACATCGACCTGCCCGACGCCAGCGTGGACGTACTGTTCTGCCACCAGACCTTCCACCACCTGGTGGAACAGGAACGCGCGCTGGACGAATTCTGGCGCGTGCTTAAACCGGGCGGCCTGCTGCTGTTCGCCGAGTCGACGCGGGCGTATATCGACACCTGGGTGATCCGCTGGTTCTTCCGCCACCCGATGCACGTGCAGAAGAGCGCGGACGAATACCTGGCGATGCTCCGCGACCGGGGGTTTGGTTTCGACGCGCGCCAGGTCTCGCTGCCCTACCTGTGGTGGAGCCGCGCGAAAGACTTTGGCCTGCTGGAGCGCTGGGGCATCCGCCGGCCACCGCCGCCGGGCAGGCGCGACGAAACGCTGGTGAACGTCGCCGCGCGCAAACCGCTCGACCCCGCATGACCACCTTCCTCAACGCACTGGGTGTGGCCTGCTCGCTCGGCGTCGGCAAGGCGGCCGTGGCCGAGGCCCTGTTCGGCGGCGCAATGCACGGCCTGCGTGACAGCCCCGACTGGGTGCCCGGCCGCACGCTGCCGGTGGGTGGCATCGACGCAGCGCTGCCGTCGCCGCCGCCGGCAATGGCCGATCGCGACACGCGCAACAACCGCCTGCTGCTGCTCGCCGCGCAGGAGATCGAGGACGAACTGCGCGTCGCGGTGGCACGTTACGGTGCCGATCGCGTGGGCGTGGTCATCGGCACCAGCACCACGGGCATCGAGGAAGCCACCGCACACATCGGCACGCGGGGCGCCACGGGCACGTGGCCTGCCGCGTACCGCTACACCGACCAGGAACTGGGCGCACCGGCGGCCTTCCTGGCCGAGTGGCTGGGCACCGCCGGGCCGGCCTACGGCATTTCCACGGCCTGCACCTCGGGAGCGCGCGCCTTGCTTAGCGCGCGGCGCCTGCTGCGCCTGGGCCTCTGCGACGCCGTGGTCTGCGGTGGCGTGGACACGCTGTGCCGGCTGGCCACGCAGGGTTTCGCCGCGCTGGAGGCGATCGACGACCGGCGCTGCCTGCCGTTTTCGCAGGCACGCCGGGGCATCAACATCGGCGAGGCGTCCGCGCTGTTCCTGATGACGCGCGACACCGGGCCAGTGGCCTGCGTGGGCGGCGGCGCCAGCGCCGATGCCCACCATATGTCCTCGCCGCTGCCCGACGGCAGCGGCGCCGCCGACGCGATGCGCCATGCCCTCGCCGACGCCGGCATCCCGGCGGCCGCCATCGACTACGTGAACCTGCACGGCACCGCGACGGAGCACAACGACGCCATGGAAAGCCACGCGATGGCCCGGACCTTCGGTCACCCCGTGCCTTGCTCGTCCACCAAGGCCCTTACCGGCCACACGCTGGGCGCGGCCGGTGCACTGGAAGCGGCGTTCTGCTGGCTGGTGCTGACCGATCCCGCGCGTCGTCTGCCGCCGCATGTGTGGGACGACGATACCGACCCCGCCCTGCCGCCGCTGCATTTCACCGCACAAGGCCACCGCCTGGCGGACGGCACACGGCACCTCATGAGCAACTCGTTCGCGTTCGGCGGCAACAACGCGAGCCTGATCCTGGCGAACGCGACATGACCCTCTGGCCTATCGAAACCCTGCTGCCCCACGCCGGGCGGATGATCCTGCTCGATCGCCTGGTGTCGTGGGACGCCGAAAGCGTGGTCTGCGAGCGCCTGGTCCGCCGCGGCGACCCCTTCGTCGACGCCACCGGCCTGCCCGCGTGGGCGGGCGTCGAGCTGATGGCCCAGGCCATCGCCGCCTGGAACGGCTGCGGCATCCTCGCCGCCGGCGGCAGCGTGCGCCCGGGTTTCCTGCTGGGCACGCGCAGCTACCGCGCCGATGCCGACGCCTTCGCCCACGGTGCGCTGCTGCGCATCGAGGCGATCCGCCATTTCCACGACGAGGACGGCATGGGCGCGTTCGCCTGCCGCATCGACAGCGACACAGCGCACGCCGAAGCGCGCCTGACCGTCTTTAGCCCGGTCGATCCGACGCCGTTCCTCGATCCTCGCCATAACCGTCTCGACTCCAGGGGTACCGCACCATGAGCGACACCGTTCTCGTTACCGGCTCCAGCCGCGGCATCGGCCGCGCCATCGCGCTCAACCTCGCCGACGCAGGCTACGACCTCGTGGTGCACTGCCGGTCGCGTCGCGAGGAAGCGGATGCCGTGGTCGCCGAAATCCTCGGCAAGGGCCGCGCGGCACGCGCGATCCAGTTCGACATCGCCGACCGCGCGGCCTCCGCCGCGGCGCTGGAAGCCGACGTGGCGGAACATGGTGCGTATTACGGCGTGGTCTGTAACGCCGGCCTGACGCGCGACGGTGCGTTCCCCGGCCTGACCTCCGAAGACTGGGACCAGGTGCTGCGCACCAACCTCGACGGCTTCTACAACGTGCTGCATCCGCTGGTGATGCCGATGATCCGTCGGCGCAAGGCGGGGCGCATCGTCTGCATCACCTCGGTGTCGGGCCTGATCGGCAACCGCGGCCAGGTGAACTACAGTGCGTCCAAAGCCGGTGTGATCGGCGCGGCGAAGGCGCTGGCGGTGGAACTGGCCAAGCGGAAGATCACCGTCAACTGCGTGGCGCCGGGCCTCATCGACACCGACATGCTCGATCCGGAGGTGCCGGTGGAACAGATCCTCAAGGTGATCCCGATGGAGCGCACCGGCACGCCGGAGGAAGTGGCCGCCGCGGTGCGCTTCCTGGTCAGCCCGGAAGCCGGCTACATCACCCGCCAGGTGCTGGCCGTCAACGGCGGCCTCTGCTGAGGCCACGCATGCGCCGCCTACGCGAACTTGCCGAGTCCGACCGCTTCGCCGATGTCGTGCGCGTGCTGTTCGCGCTGACCGGCATCGCCGTGTGGTGCACGATGGCCGGCCCGGCCGACGCCATCGTGCCGGCGCTGCTCGGTGCCATCGCCTGTGCGCTGGCGGAGACCGACGATGCATGGCGGGGACGCCTGCGCGGGCTGATGGTCACCCTGCTGTGCTTCGCGGTGGCCGCCGCCGCGGTGAAGGCTTCCCTCGGTACGCCCGTGATCTTCGCGCTGCTGCTCCCGCTGGGCACGTTCGCGCTGGTGATGCTGGGTGCAGCCAGCGGACGCTACGCCACCATCGCCACGGCGACGCTCATCCTGTCCGTATACACGATGATCGCCAGCGACGGTGCCGGCGCGACGACGGACGGCTGGCGCGGCACGCTGGCGATCCTGGGCGGCGCGGCCTGGTACGGATCGCTGTCGCTGCTGTGGAGCGCACTGGCACCCCAGCGCGCGGTGCGCCATGCGCTGGCGCGGCTGTTCGCCTCGCTGGCCGACCTGATCGAGGCCAAGGCCGCGCTGTTCGAACCGGTGCGCGGCCTGGACCGCGACGCGCTCGACCTCGCCGTCTCCCGGCGCAACTTGCGCACAGTGGATGCGCTGACCGCCGCGCGCGGCGCCCTGCTCGACCGGATCGGCCGGCGGCAGCCGCGTGGCCGCGCCGCCGCGCGCCTGGGCATGTTCTTCGTGGCCCAGGACATCCACGAGCGGATCAGTTCGTCGCACTATCCCTACGATGAACTGGCAGGCGCGCTTTACCACAGCGACCTCATGTTCCGTTTCGGTCGCCTGTTGCGCCTGCAGGCCATGGCGTGCCGCGAGCGTGCCGATGCCATCCGCCGGGTGGCGCCGCTGCGCTCCATCGCCCTGCCCCGCGCCGCGCTGGACGATGTGCGCGAGGCGATGGCCTATCGCCGCCGCCACGACCCGCCCGACCAGGCCGTGGACGATGCCCTGTCCGCGCTGCTCACCAACATGCAACGCCTGCAGGAAGGCATCGAGGACGAAGGCAGCCTGCGTGAGGATGCGGACATCGCCCTGCAGGGCAACGAGCCCGCGTCGCTGCGTGAAGCCCTGGCACGTGTCCGGCTGCGGCTGGACCGCCGCTCGATGCATTTTCGTCACGCCATGCGACTGGCCGTCGGCATGCTGGGCGGCTATGCGCTGATGCTCGCGCTGCATCCGCGACACGGCTACTGGATCCTGCTGACCACCCTGTTCGTCTGCCAGCCCGGCTACGGGGCCACCCGGCGCCGCCTGATCCAGCGCGTGGCCGGCACCACCGCGGGGCTGGTGGCCGGCTGGGCCCTGCTGCGCCTGCTGCCGCCGGGCGACTGGCGGCTGCCGGTACTGGTCGCCAGCGGCGCCGCCTTCTTCGCTTTCCGGCTGCGCCGCTACACCCTGGCCACGGGTGTCATCACCCTGTTCGTCCTGCTCTGCTTCGATCGCGTGGGCGCCGGGTACGACGCGATCGGGCCGCGCCTGCTCGACACGCTGCTGGGTGCCCTGGTGGCGGCCGCAGCCATCCGCTGGGTATTGCCCGACTGGCGCGTGCGACGGCTGGACGACATCGTGGCCGACGCATTGCTCGCCCTGGGACGCTATCTCGAGCGCATCGCCGACCAATATGCGCACGGCAAGGTCGACGACCTGCCCTACCGTATCGCGCGCCGCGACGCGCACGCAGCGCTGGCCGCCGTGGCGGGCAACGTGGCGGAACTGCTGGCCGAGCCCGGCCACCCGCGCGACCGTGGCGAACGATCGCTGCGGCGGCTCAGCGCACTGCAGGCGGGGCTGTCGCACCTTTCCACGCTGGGCGCGCACCGCCAGCGCCTCGCCGACGCCGATGCTGCCGTCTTCCGGCAGCGGGCGCAGCGGATCGCCGGCGGCTTCGACACGCTGGCCGCGCACGTCCGCGCCGGTACGCCGATGCAAGCCCTGCACGGCCTGGACGGCAGCGATGGCGTCCCGCCGGATACCGGCTTGCCCGACGAGACCCTCCGACTGGTCCATCGCCAGTGCCGCCTGCTGGTCCGCGTGCACGACCGCATTGCGGCCATCGAGCCCGCCTGATTGTTGCGTCGCGCCGTGGCTTGACCCCCTGCGCACGCTAGGATGGACGGGTTTTCCCATCCCTTCCCCGGAGTTGCACCATGCGCCCGTTCTCCCTCGGCGACGACCTCGACCTCCTGCGCGAAAGCGTCCGCGCGTTCGCCGACAAGGAAATCGCCCCGCGCGCCGATCGCATCGATCGCGAAAACGTCTTCCCTGAAGACCTCTGGCGCAAGTTCGGCGACATGGGCCTGCTGGGCATCACCATTCCCGAGGCATACGGCGGCTCCGGCATGGGCTTCCTCGCCCACATGGTGGCGATGGAGGAAATCTCGCGCGCATCGGCTTCGGTCGGCCTGTCCTACGGCGCGCATTCCAACCTGTGCGTGCAGAACATCTACCACAACGGCAACGACGAACAGCGCCGCAAATACCTCCCCAAGCTGGCCAGCGGCGAGTGGGTGGGCGCGCTGGCGATGAGCGAACCGGGTGCGGGGTCCGACGTGGTCGGCTCAATGAATTGCCGCGCCGAGCTGGTAGACGGCAAGTGGATCGCCAACGGCACCAAGATGTGGATAACCAACGGCCCGGACGCCGACGTGCTGCTGGTCTACATGCGCACCGCGCCGCGCCCGGCCGGCAGCCGCTGCATGACCGCCTTCATCATCGAGAAGGGCATGCCCGGGTTCACCACCGCGCAGAAGCTGGACAAGCTGGGCATGCGCGGTTCCAACACCTGCGAGCTGGTGTTCGACAACTGCGAGATTCCCGCGGAAAACATCGTGGGCGAAGTGAACGAAGGCGTGCGCGTGCTGATGGGCGGCCTGGACACGGAGCGCTTGGTGCTCTCCGGTGGTCCGATCGGCATCATGCAGGCCGCGCTCGACCTGGTGCTGCCGTACGTGCGCGAGCGCAAGCAGTTCAACGCCCCGATCGGCACCTTCGGCATGATGCAGGCCAAGGTGGCCGACATGTACACCGCGCTGCAATCGTCACGCGGCTTCGCGTACATGGTGGCGCAGCAGCTGGACAACGGGGTGAAGTCGCGCATCGACCCCGCCGCCTGCCTGCTCAACGCCTCCACCAATGCCGTCAAGGTGGCGCTCGAAGCCATCCAGTCCCTGGGCGGCAACGGCTACATCAACGAGTTTCCCGCCGGTCGGCTGCTGCGCGACGCCAAGCTCTACGAGATCGGCGCCGGCACCAACGAGATCCGGCGCATGCTGATCGGCCGCGAACTGTTCCACGGCAAATCCTGACTCACCAGGCCATGCGGAAACTCGCGTTCGCCGAACGCGAGTGATCCCGGTCCGCGAAGCGCTGGTCCACGTTGAAACCGAGCTGCGTGCTCGCGGTCATGTCCCAGCCCAGCGACATACCAGCGGTGCCCGCGCGACGGGACAGGCCGATGCCGTCCACCGGCGCCCACTGCGCAAAGCCGGTGTAGCGCGCGGCGAACACTTCGCCCCGGGTGGCGAAGGCGTTCTGCCAACCGAGCTTCGCGTCCAGGTGCACGGCGCCACGCGTGGTCAGCCACGAACTGCCCGCGCGCAGACCGAACCCGGCCTGCCAGCGTGAGGTGGTGTGTCCGTCCGCGGTGAGGCCGAAGCCGTCGCCACCGCTCTCGGAGAAACCGCCGCGACGGATGCTGGCGTACTGCACGTTGGCGAAGGGCGTGACGGTGAAGGCACCCGCCTGGCTGCGGAAGCCCACTTCGCCATAGGCGGAGTTGTAGCTGCCGTTCTGGTCGCTGCCCGCGAAGGCGGCCTGATCACCGAAACGCAGCAGGCGGCGCATGTCGCCGCGGAAGCTGCCGAAGCCGACCTGGCCGACGCCGTACCACTGGGCGCCACGCGAACCGGCGTAGAACATGCCCGCCGTGGAGCGGCTGCGCTGGCTGTCGAAGCTGCCATTGAGCTGCCCGCGACTGGACATCTGCGCCACGGCGACACCGGCAAAACCGTTGATACCCAGACGGACATCGTGGCCCGCCAGGCCACCGTTGAGGTTGAAGCCGACGTTGCCGTAACCGCCGCGGCTCATGCCGCCCTGGTAGCCGAGCGACTGCGTCCACGCGCCCGTGCCCTGCTGGTCGAGGTGGGCGATCAGCGCATCGTTGCCGGCATCGATCCCGGCCAGCGTCACCGCCGTGCCCGCCGCGTACAGCTGACCGGACAGGGATTCCAGCGAGGCCTTGGCCACCGCATCGGTACGCGACTGCTGGATCTGCCCCGCCGCCACCAGCGTGCCGGTGGATGGCGTGGTGACCGATGCCGCGGGCGACGCGAGCGCACCCTGGATCTGCTCGAACGCGCCATCCAGTCGCGTGGCCGAGGTCATCGCCGCCGCCGAGCCGGACATGACCGCGCTGGCGCCTGCCACCGCGGTCACCTTCAGGCTGGTGGTGTCGACCCAGATTTCTTTCGGCGCGTACTGCACCGTGGCGGCAAGGAACACTCCCTGGGCCAGCGTGGTTGTGGTGAAGCGACCGCTGACCGAAGTGGCGGTCAGCACCGATTGGTGGCTTGTCACGGTGTAACCGGGTGTCGCACCGGCAATGTAAAGATCGCCGCCGTACAGCTGCGTGGTGCCGTTCACTGTCACCGGTGCACCCAGCAGGACCGACAGCCGTGACGGGCCGTACATTGTCAGGTCTGCGTTGACCTGGGCGGGATGCGCCGCAAGCTGCAAGGTGCCGTTGACATCGACGCGGCTCCGGTTCGCACCGGAACCGCCGCGGCCGATGTCGCCGTGGACGATGGCCCTGGCACCGGTGCCGGCGATGGTCAGCGTGTCGGGCACGTCGTTCATCACTTCCACGGTGCTCGTGCCGCTGACCGTCAACGCGCCGAAGCTGTTCTTTCCGGTCAGCGTGAGCTTGCCGCTGCCCAGGACGTTGAGGTCGCCGCTGCCGGAGATGTCGTTGGAGAAGGTGACGTTGGCCGTGCCGATGTCCGCGTTGAATCGCCCGAAGTCCAGCCGCGAGGGACCGAGGATCGCCTTGCCCAGGTTGAGCCGCCCGTTGCCGTACACGGCATCCACGCCGGGATCGCCCAGGTCGTCTGCCGTGCCCAGGATCAACTGGCGCACACTGTCGGTGTTGAACTGCGGGAACGTGGACGAGAGCACGGCGGCGGCACCGGCCACCTGCGGGGCGGCCAGCGAGGTACCGGTCCAAACCTGATAGGCCGGCTTCGCCGCCGTGGACGATGCGGCGAGTGTGACGACGGCGCCGGGCGCCGCGACGCAGAAGGCCTTCGCATCGCCGCAGCGGTTGGAATAGGACGCGATCTGGCTGGTGTTGTTGCTGTCCAGCGCGACCACGGCGATCCACCCGCCGGCGAGGTTGGGCACGCGCAATGGCAACGCGGCGATGTCGGACGGGTTGGCCCGGCTGTCGTTGCCCGCGGCGAAGACGTAGAGCGTATCCAGGCTGCCCGCGTGCTTGTACGCATCGGCGAAGCTCGCCGTCACCGCGGTATCGGTGGCATCCCAGTACACCCCGCCCCACGAGTTGTTGGAGATGCGAGCGCCGGCCTGGTAGACCGCATCGTTGACGCTGCCCAGCGGGTCCGCCGAGGTCACCTTGTTGCCGTTGCCCGAGCCGTCGTCCTTGGGTTCGGTGTCGCTGACGATGCGTGCCGAGACGATCGTCGCATCGGGCGCCACGCCACCGGCGAACTGGCCGAACGGACGGCCGGCGGCTATCTCGGCGACGGCCGTGCCGTGGCCGACCACGTCGTCGACATTGAGGTTGTTCGCGCGCGGGTCGACGTAGTTGAGCTTGGCCACGACCCGCCCCGACAAGGCCGGGCTGGCGGCGGTGACGCCGCTGTCGACGATGCCGATGACGGCGCCCGCGCCGGTCAGCTTCGCTGCGTGGGCCACGTCGGCGCCGGTGGCGGCCAGTTGCACGTCGGACGGCGGCTGCGGCTGGGTGGGCGTGGTGGGCTGGGACGGGGTGCTGGGCGGCTGCGGCGTGACCGTTTTTGGAATGTTGTAGCTCGGCACGCTGCCGCCACCACCACCGCAGGCGGTCAGGCCCAGGCTCACGCACACGGCCAGCGCGATCTCGCGCCGACGCGGCAGATTCGTCGTGTTCACGTTGTTCCCCTGATATGACGTCAATGTCTCACGCCCGTCCTCGACGGGCGTATCAGGGCGGATGGTGCCACAACACATTGCGAAAAACCTCACCGACCGTGCAGAAGCTCGACGCATGTCGCAGCGCAGATTGCCCCCCGCGCGCCGCCACTGCGATACTCGACGGGTTTCCGTCCCGTAAGGGGCGGCCATAACGATGTCCCACGGAGTCTCCATGTCTGAGATCGTCATCGCGGGCGCCAAGCGCACCGCCATCGGTTCCTTCCTCGGTCAGTTCACCGGCGTACCCACGCCCACGCTCGGCGCCGTCGCCATCAAGGCGGCACTGGAACAGGCGGGCGTCGCGCCGGACGACGTCAGCGAGGTGATCATGGGCTGCGTGCTGCCCGCCAACCTCGGCCAGGCGCCCGCACGCCAGGCGTCGCTGCAGGCCGGGCTACCCACCTCGGCGGGCTGCACCACGATCAACAAGGTGTGCGGTTCCGGCATGAAGGCCATGATGCTGGCCCACGACCTGATCAAGGCCGGGTCCGCCGCCATCGTGGTGGCCGGCGGCATGGAGTCGATGACCAACGCGCCGCACATGGTCAACGCGCGTACGGGCATCCGCTACGGCGACGGCCAGCTGGTCGACCACATGGCATGGGACGGCCTGACCAACCCGTACGACGGCCAGTCGATGGGTGTGTTCGGCGAGCAGTGCGCCGACAAATACCACTTCACCCGCGAGGAACAGGACGCCTTCGCCATTGCCTCCGTCGAGCGCGCCAAGGCCGCCCAGGCGTCTTCCGCCTTCGCCGGCGAGATCGTTCCGGTGACCGTGCAGGGCCGCAAGGGCGCGCAGGATTTCGTCGAGGACGAGCAGCCGGGACGCTCCGATACGGCAAAGATTCCCACCCTGCGCGCCGCGTTCCGCAAGGAAAACGGCACGATCACGGCGGCCAGTTCGTCCAGCATTTCCGACGGCGCGGCGGCACTGGTGCTGCTTTCGGCCGATGATGCGAAGGCCCGCGGCGTCACCGCGCTGGCCCGCATCGTGGCCCACGCCACCCATTCGCAGGCGCCGGAGTGGTTCACCACGGCCCCGGTCGGCGCCATTTCCAAGGTGCTGGAAAAGGCCGGCTGGTCGGTCGGTGACGTGGACCTGTTCGAGATCAACGAGGCGTTTGCCGTCGTGCCGATGGCCGTCATGCGCGAGCTGGACGTGCCCCACGAGAAGGTCAACGTCAACGGCGGCGCCTGTGCGCTGGGCCATCCGATCGGCGCCAGCGGTGCCCGGATCGTGGTCACCCTTCTCAATGCGTTGACGGCCCGTGGCGCAAAAAGGGGCGTCGCCGCGCTATGCATCGGTGGCGGCGAGGCAACGGCAATCGCCATCGAAGTGGTGTAAAACCGGGGTCGACGCATTATTTCCAGGCATTGAACCGCAATCACGCCAAATACATGGGCTTTAATGCCCACTGAAGCGGCACGATGAGGTTTATAGCTAAGTTACGATAACTAGGCTTTAATACGCCCGCCTCACGGCATTCCACGGCTAAGGAGAAACATAATGAATTTGACGCGTACCCTTCTCGCCTCTGCGCTCGTCGCGCTTCTGGCAGCTTGCAGCAACGGCGCGCAGGATTCCGCGCAGGACGCCCAGAAGTCGGCTTCCGACGCCCAGCAGCAGGCTGACAAGGCACAGCAGGCCGCCGACCAGTCGGCCAATGCCGCCACGACGCAGGCTGCCGACCAGGCTCAGCAGTCCGCCGACCAGGCCAAGGCTGCTGCCAACCAGGCTTCGCAGGCCGCTTCGGCCTCGACGGCTGGTGGCACCCCGGAAGCTGCCAAGGACGCCGCTGCCAACGCTGCTGATCAGGCCGACAAGTCGGCTGACCAGGCGAAGGACGCTGCTTCCAACGCGGATAGCGCCAAGGACGACAGCACCAAGAAGTAAGCCGCAAGGTTTGCTTCGCTGTCGAAACGGCCACCTTCGGGTGGCCGTTTTTTTTGGCGCATTGCAGCGTTTGCCCACCTCGCGCGACCGCTATCATGGTCGTTTCGTCATAGCGCGAACGCCCACCATGCCCATCCTCGATTCGCAGCTCGATACCCGCTCGGCCGAGTTCCAGGCCGCCAGCCAGCGCCTGCGCGCACTGACCGACGACCTGCGTGCCACGTTGGCACGTACCGCCGAGGGAGGCGGAGCCAAGGCCCGCGACAAGCACGTGGCCCGCGGCAAGCTGCTGCCCCGCGAGCGCATCGCTGCCTTGCTCGATCCCGGTTCGCCCTTCCTCGAGATCGCCCCCCTGGCTGCCCATGGCATGTACGACGACGCCGCGCCGGCCGCCGGTGTCATCGCCGGCATCGGCCGGGTGATGGGCCAGGAGGTGGTGGTGCTGGCCAACGATGCGACGGTCAAGGGCGGCACGTATTTCCCGATGACGGTGAAGAAGCACCTGCGCGCGCAGGAAGTGGCGATGGAGAACCGCCTGCCCTGCGTCTATCTGGTGGACTCCGGCGGCGCGTTCCTGCCGCTGCAGGACGAGGTGTTCCCCGATCGCGAACACTTCGGCCGCATCTTCTACAACCAGGCGCGCATGAGTGCCCAGGGCATTCCCCAGATCGCGGTGGTCATGGGTTCGTGCACCGCCGGCGGTGCCTACGTGCCGGCCATGAGCGACGAGACGATCATCGTGCGCGAGCAGGGCACGATCTTCCTCGGTGGCCCGCCGCTGGTGAAGGCCGCCACCGGCGAGGTGGTGGATGCCGAGGCGCTGGGCGGTGCCGACGTGCACACGTCGGTATCGGGCGTGGCCGATCATTTCGCCGAGAACGATGCGCATGCGCTGGCGATCGCCCGTGACATCGTCGGCACGCTCAACCGCGTGAAGCAGCAGCCGCTGGCCGTGCGTGCGCCGCGCGAGCCACGCTTCGCCGCCGAGGAACTGTATGGCGTGATCCCCGAGGACACGCGCCGCCCGTTCGACATCCACGAGGTGATCGCGCGGGTGGTAGACGACTCGGAGTTCCACGAGTTCAAGGCGCGCTACGGCAAGACGCTGGTCACCGGCTTCGCACATATCCATGGCTACCCCGTGGGCATCGTGGCCAACAACGGCATCCTGTTCGGTGAATCCGCGCAGAAGGGTGCGCATTTCATCGAACTGTGCAACCAGCGCAACGTGCCACTGGTGTTCCTGCAGAACATCACCGGCTTCATGGTCGGGCGTAAATACGAGAATGCCGGCATTGCCAAGGACGGCGCGAAGATGGTGACGGCGGTGGCGTGTTCGCACGTGCCCAAGTTCACCGTGGTGATCGGCGGCAGCTTCGGTGCCGGCAACTACGCGATGTGCGGGCGAGCGTATGGCGCGCGCTTCCTGTGGATGTGGCCCAACGCGCGGATCAGCGTCATGGGCGGCGAGCAGGCCGCCTCGGTGCTGGCCACCGTGCGCCGCGACGGCATCGAGGCCGGCGGCGGCCAGTGGAGCGCCGAGGAGGAGGAAGCCTTCAAGGCCCCCGTACGCGACCAGTACGAACGTCAGGGGCATCCTTACTACGCCAGCGCGCGCCTGTGGGACGACGGCATCATCGATCCGGCGGATACGCGTCGTGTGCTCGGGCTGGCCATCTCGGCCTCGCTCAATGCGCCGATCGAGCAGGGCCGCTTCGGCGTATTCCGCATGTAATGCGTTAAGCGTCAGGCGTAAACCGTTAGGCGATAAGGCATTCGGTGCGCGCTAGCGCTTTACGGTTCACGGTTGACGCTTTACGCTTCACGGTCCATGTCCGCCTTCGACGACCGCGCGCCCCCCGAGATATTCACGCCCTCCGGCCTGAACCGGCTGGTGCGCGACCTGCTGGAAGACGCCCTGCCCATGGGCGTGTGGATCGAGGGCGAGCTGTCCAACGTCGCCCGCCCCGCTTCCGGCCATGTCTATTTCACATTGAAGGACGCCAGCGCCCAGGTGCGCTGCGCCATGTTCCGCACCGCTGCCTCGCGCCTGCGCTTCCGTCCCGCGGACGGCATGCATGTGCTGATGCGGGCCAAGGTCGGGCTGTACGAGGCACGCGGCGAGTTCCAGCTGGTCGCCGACCACATGGAGCCCGCGGGTGAAGGTGCCCTGCAGCGCGAGTTCGAGCAACTCAAGGCACGACTGGGCGCCGAAGGCCTGTTCAATGCGGAGCGCAAGCGCGCCCTGCCGGCGTTCCCGCGCCGCATCGGCGTCATCACCTCGCCCTCGGGCGCGGCGGTCCGCGACGTGCTCAGTGTGCTGGGCCGGCGCTTTCCGCTCGCCGAAGTGGACGTGCTGCCCGTGCCCGTGCAGGGCCGCGAGGCCCCGCCCGCGATCGCGGCCATGCTGCGCAAGGCCTCCGCCTGCGGCCGCTACGACGTGCTGCTGGTCACCCGTGGCGGTGGCTCGCTCGAAGACCTCTGGGCGTTCAACGACGAGGACGTGGCCCGTGCCATCCATGCCAGCGCGGTGCCGGTGGTCTCGGCCGTGGGCCACGAGGTGGACTTCACCATCGCCGACTTCGTGGCCGACCTGCGCGCGGCCACCCCCTCGGCCGCGGCGGAACTGCTGGTGCCGGACGGCGTCGACCTGCAACACCGCCTCGATCGCCTGCGCCAGCGCATGACCACCCTGACCACGCGTCGCCTGCAGGCCGCTGCGCAACGGGCGGACCACTGGCAGGCGCGGCTGAACGCGCAGCGCCCGCAGGCCCGACTGGCGCGCGACGGCCAGCGCCTGGAAGCGCTGCACCGACGCCTCGTGATGACGGCCGGTCAAGCCGGCGCCTTGCGCCGCGCACGGCTGGAACGTCTGCAGGCGCGGCTTGCCGCGCAGCACCCACGCCTGCGGCTGGCGCCGTCGCAACGGCGTCTCTCCGACCTGCGCCAGCGACTGGCCGCGTCCATGGCGCGACGCCTGGAACGCCAGCGTGCCCGCCTCACGGAACAGGCGCGCACCCTGCATGCGGTCAGCCCGCTGGCCACGCTGGAACGCGGCTACGCCATCGTGTTCGACGAACGCGACGGTATCGTGCGTCGCGCCGGCGATGTCGCCGTGGGTGAGCGGCTGCGCGTGATGCTGGGCGACGGCGAACTGCACGTACGCCGCGACGACTGAACCCGCCCGGGTCTATACAGCCACTGAACACCGCCGGCGGCATCATGGCGGATCGCTCACGACGAGGCCCGCGCCATGCTCGAGAAGAGCTACCCCTATTACGTGGCCAACAAGGCCCGTAAGACCGGCAAGAAGCTGGATGTTCTGGACAAATACACCGGCAAGGTCGCGACACGCGTCGCCCTGCCCGACGCCGCTGCGCTGGAACAGGCCATCGCGGCGGCGCATGCGGCCACCCGCCCGATGAAACAGTTCAAGCCCTACCAGCGCCAGGCCGTGCTGGAGCATTGCGTGCGCCGCTTCGGCGAGCGCCGCGACGAACTGGCCTATGCCCTGTGCGTGGAAGCGGGCAAGCCGATCAACGACGCGGCCGGCGAAGTCACCCGGCTGATCGAGACGTTCAAGATCGCCGCGGAGGAAGCCGTGCGGATCAACGGCGAGACGATCAACCTGGAGATCTCCGCACGCGCTGCCGGGTACCACGGCTACACGCGGCGCGTGCCGCTGGGCGCCGTGTCGTTCATCACGCCGTTCAATTTTCCGCTGAACCTGGTCGCGCACAAGGTCGCGCCGGCCATCGCTGCCGGCTGCCCATTCGTATTGAAGCCGTCTGAGCGCACCCCGCTGGGCGCCCTGATCATCGGGCAGATCCTGGCCGAGACCGATCTGCCTAAAGGCGCGTTCTCGGTGCTGCCACTGGACGGCAAGCATGCCGACCCACTGGTCACCGACCCGCGGTTCAAGCTGTTGTCCTTCACCGGTGGCCTGATCGGCTGGGACCTGAAAGCCCGCGCCGGCCAGAAGAAGGTGACGTTGGAACTGGGTGGCAACGCCGCATGCATCGTGGACGGCGATCAGGCCATCCATCTGGACGCGGTGGTCGAGCGTCTTGTGTTCGGCGCGTTTTACCAATCGGGGCAAAGTTGCATCAGCGTGCAGCGCATCCTCGTCCACGACGACGTGTACGACGCACTGCGCCGCAAGCTGGTGGCCCGGGTGCGCACGCTCAAGGCCGGCGATCCGAAGAAGAAAACCACCTTCCTCGGGCCGATGATCGACGAGGCCGCCGCGGCGCGCCTGGAAGGCTGGGTGAAGGAAGCCAGGCAAGGCGGCGCACGGGTGCTGTGCGGCGGCGGCCGCAAGGGCGCCATGCTGGAAGCGACGCTGCTGGAGAACGTGCCGCACGACGCGAAGCTGCAACGCATGGAGGCGTTCGGCCCGGTCGCGTCGATCCAGCGTTTCCTCTCGTTCGACGAGGCGCTGGCCACGGTGAACGACTCGGACTTCGGCCTGCAGGCGGGCATCTTCACCAACGACCTGCGCCATGCGATGCGGGCGTGGGACGAACTCGAGCAAGGCGGCGTCATCGTCAACGACGTACCCAGCTTCCGCGTGGACAACATGCCGTACGGCGGCGCCAAGTCCTCCGGGATCGGCAGGGAGGGCGTGCGCTACGCCATCGATGACATGAGCGAGACACGACTGATGGTCATCCGCGACGTCTGACGAGGAAACAGGCATGGCTACCCTGGTTTTCGTGCACGGCTGGAGCGTTACCGATACATCCACTTACGGCAGCCTGCCGAAGGCACTGGCCGACCGCGCGGCGCAAGCGGGCGCGCCATTGCGGATCGTGGACATCCGGCTGTCGGAGTACGTCACCTTCGACGACCGCGTCACCATGGAGGATATCGTGCGCGCATTCGATCACGCCCTGCGCGGGTTGCAGCTGGCCGATGGCACGTTCGACTGCATCACCCACTCCACCGGCGGCACGGTGGCCGTCGCCTGGTTGAACGCGCAGCGCGATCGCCCCGCCCTCTACGCGCCGATCCGGCTGCGCCATCTGGTGATGCTCGCCTCCGCGCACTTCGGCTCCGCCCTGGCTGCCCTGGGCAAGGGCGTGGTCGGTCGATTGAAGGCCTGGTTCAATGGTGTCGAGCCGGGACAGCGCATCCTCGACTGGCTGGAGCACGGTAGCCCCGAGTCGCTGGCGCAGGCGTTGAATGTCATCCATGGTCCGGACTACGCCACGCACGGCACCTATCTGTTCGACCTGATCGGCGATCGCCCCGATCGCAAGCTCTACGACTACGTCAACTCGTACACCGGCGAGGACGGCTCCGACGGCGTGATCCGCCTGGCGGCGGCCAACCTCAACGCACGGCATGTGGTGCTGACGCAGGATCGTGCCAGCGCCGCGTTATCGATGACGACCACGAAAGCGCCGCGTACGGCGTTCAAGCTGCTGGCCGGCCTGTCCCACTCCGGCAGCGACCACGGCATCATGGCCGCCGAGCCGCCGTCACCGCTCACCGTCGAGACGATCATGCGCTGCTTCGCCGTGGAATCCCCGGCCGCCTATACGGCGCTGTGCGATGCGTTCGCCGCGGAAAACGCGCGGCGCGACCGTGACAAGGTCGAGGTGGAAACCAAGCTGCTTACCACGCGCACGCACATCCACGATCCGCACAGCCTGCTGATCTTCCGGCTGCTGGACGATCGCGGCGAGCCGCTGCCGCAGGCGCACTTCCTGCTGACAGCGGGACCCACCGCGTCGCCCAACGACCTGCCACCGGGCTTCTCCACCGACCGGCAGGCCAACGCGCGCAGCCCGGCCACGGTCACCCTGTTCCTGAACCACGCGCTGCTGGCCGGCGATGGGCCCGTCGTGGATCCGCGCGATGCAGGCAAGGTTCTGCGTGAGGCGCAGCCCTCGCATGCGCCTTACGGCGTACGGATCGACCCGGTGGACCCCACGGGGCTGATCGGCCATGTGGTCGCCTCCACCCTGCCGCGTGACGACCTGCTCGCGGTGCTGGGCGCGCATGAGACCACGATCCTAGACGTGGTGTTGTCCCGCCGCGTGGCCGAGGGTGTGTTTCGTTTCACCACCGACCTGACACCGGCAAATTTCCGCACGCCGGTCGCGGGCGCGGATCTTCCCTGAGAGACGCGAAAGAGCGAAGGGGCGCCCTGTGGCGAAGACGCTGCTCCTACGACTTCCGGCCTACTGGACGTGAGATGAGCTTCGTACTATCACGGAATGGTGAGCAACGCAGGCCATGGCGGCCAAGAAGCACGCCATGACATGGAAAGTCAGCTGATCGCCGACAAGCGCGGCGCAGTCGCACTACGCATGGACAGCACAAAGGATCCCACCCGTGACGGACCAACCCCAGCGTGCCCACGCGCCCCTCGCGAAGGACGATTTTTACTCCAACGCGTTCGGCTTCTACAGTCATGTCAGCGGCGCCGTCGACCCGCGCACAGGTATGTATTCGGCGACGATCGACCTGCCCACCGGTAAAGGCAACCGGCTGCGCGGCCCTCACCTTGAATTCCGCCTGAGCTACAGCGCGTTGAACCCCAACGACGACGGTTTCGGCGTGGGCTGGCGCCTCGGCCTGACCGAGCTGAATCGCATTACCAACATGCTCACCCTGGGCGACGGCGACAGCCACCGCATCGAGTGGTTTTTCACCGACACCCCCGCGACCTTCCCCGATCGGAAGCTGGAGAGCTTCCGGCTCGTCCCGGGCGCCGGCAACCTCACCGCGGTGCTCACCCACGCGACCGGCGTGATCGAGTACCTGGAACCGACGCCAGCGAACTCTTATGTCATGCGCCCCGTGCGCATCGTCAACCCAGGGGGGAACGCCATCCACCTTACCTGGGAACTTGGGCCCCACGGTGGCGCGGTGCTGACCCGCGTCACCGACGATGAGGGCGTCGAGATGCTGCGCCTGGCCTATCCCAACCTTGACGAGATACAGCTGCGCATTTCAACAGGATCCACCGATCCCGTGGACATGAACTTCGAGCGCCTCGGCGATGATCTCGTGCGCATACGCATCCCGGCGATCATGAAGCTCAACGCCGGGACCACGGCAGAGGAAGACGAACCCGTGTGGGCGTTCGGCTACCGCAACACCCTAAACGAGATACCGCCGCGCATTTCAACAGGATCCACCGATCCCGTGGACACGAACTTCGAGCGCCTCGGCGATGATCTCTTGCGCATACGCATCCCGGCGACCATGGAGCTCAACGCCGGGACCACGGCAGAGGAAGACGAACCCGTCGGGGCGTTCGGCCACCGCAACACCCTGGACGCACCGTACCTGCGCATGCTTACCTCGATCGTGTCGCCGGATGGCATCCAGGACGAGGTCGACTACGCCGAGCGTGCCCTCGAGTTGCCGCCAGGCGCGCCGCGGCGCTACATGCCAGCCGTTACGAAGCGCCGCCGCACGCTCGTCGCAGCACCGGTGCGGCCACGCCAGCACGGTCCGCGCGCCGTGCGCTCGCGCTTCGTCCAGACCAGCACCTACACCTATGGCAACCACGGCTACAACAATTTCTATGGTTTCCCGCTCGTTCCCGACTGGCAAAGCCGCAACGACCAGCTGATGCAGCACGGCAACGCCGACGGCTTCGTTTACGGCTCGACCGAGACCCAGCGTGATGAGGACGATAGCGTGCTGTGCACCATCGAGCGCGACTACAACCATTTCCATCTGCTGACCACCGAGACCACCCGGCGCGGGCACGTGGTCCAGACGGTCGCCACGACCTATGGTGAAGTGAGGGGCAGACCGTTTCGCGATCAGCCGACCAGCTTCCAGCTGCCGCACACGATCGCCACGACCCTCTACGACGACCGTAATGACACCATCCGACAGGTCATCGTCGCCCAGACTACCTACGACGACTACGGCAACGTTCTGAGCCGATTCGACGGCGCCTCCGGCGTCACCGAGCGCTCGGCGTACTACCCGCTCGACGGCGAGCAAGGGAAGTGCCCGCCCGATCCATTCCGACTCACGCGCCGGCTCAAGCAACAGACCGTCGAACCGGGTCCGGGCGGCGGCCCCACGCTCAGCACCTATTACCGTTACTGCGACGTGCCACTGCGCCACCGCGAGGGAGAAGCGGACGGGGTCTACGTACAGGCCTGCGGCGAATGGACCACGCTCGACGATGCCGAGGATACCGAGGATACCGAGGATAGACTGACCGAAAGCCAGCAGGGCTTTGTCCTCGATCAAGGCGACCAGCATGGCGCCATCGCCTGGGAGACCCGCAAGCAGGACGGCCTGACCGAGCGCCGGGATTTTTACTATCGCGCCGAGGCTCCCGGTACGCTGACTACCCGCACCGTGAACACTACGCACGACGGCCTGACCACCTCCGAGGAGGAAACGCTGACGCTGGTGGGTGGCCTGACCAGGCAGACCCAGGACGCCTTAGGCAACAATGTCCGGTTTACCTACGACTCGCTCGCTCGTCCTGAAGAACAAACACATTTTCGTAGTCGCGACGAAGAAATCGTCGTCGGCCGCTCCAAATATTTCGTGACCAATAAAGAGCGGTGGATAGGTCGTTCCGGCATTACCGGCTTGCTGCACCGCGCATGGCTGGACGAGCAAGGTCGCTTGATCGAGCAGGAAGAGCCCCTGCCCGATGGCGGTGCGATGACGGTACGGGAGGTGGTCTACAACGCCTTCGGCGAAACGATCGAAGACATCGCTTTCGACCGTCTGGCGCCCGACAGAACGCTCGCCCTGGTCTCCCGCTTCACCTATGACGACTGGGGTCAATGCAACGACATCGCCTTGCCCGACGGCAGCCATATCCGCAGCGAAACCGCACTGATCGAACTTTCAGGGGAGGTACTTACCCGCACCACGACCTGGCGGGAAGCGGCCGGTCAGCGTGTGGGCGGCTGGCAGTCCACCGATACCGATGCGGCTGGCAGGCAGCGATGTGCGGAAACTGGCGTATGGGATGCGGAGGGAAACCGCCTTCCTACGGCGACGGCGGCCTGGCGCTACGACGGGCTCGGCCGCTGCGTCGAGACGATCGATGCGATGAACCTCGTCACGCTGCAGACCTGGGATCACTTCGATCGTCTGGTCCGGACCACACTTCCGGACGCAACAGGCATCGTTCGCCGCTATGCACCGGGCGGCGGCGAGTCGGTTGCGAGCATCGAGGTCACGCCGCCGGGCGAGGAAGCGGGCACGGTCATAGGTACCCGGCAGCATGACGGCCTGGGCCGGATGATCGAAGAAGCGGCCGGCAGCCTTGTCACGCAGCTGTTTTACAAGCCGAGGCAGATCCGTGCGACCACCGAGCGACATCCCGGCGGGGGGATGATCGAGCGAACCTACGATCCATGGCTTGACGAAGCACTTCTCAGCGAGGTGCTGTTGGGAAGCCCGCCGGTCATGCTGAAGCAGGCGACTTACGATCCCAAGCTTGGCACACCGATTTCCTTCAGTTCCGACAGTGCCGCGATGACCATGCGCACGGACTATCTGGGCCGCATAACGGAGCAGCAGGTGACCGTGGGCGGCGCGCCATCCCGCTCCACGAAGGTCGAGGTTTCACCGGGCGGTATCGAGCTAAACAAGACCGGTGCGGACGGTATGCGGCAGGTTTTCGATTGCGACGATCAAGGGAGGCTCATCGGCACAAGGCATTGTGCGCCCGACGGCGAAGTCCTGCTGGATATCGCATTCGTTTACGACGCCCTGTCCCGCTCCGTCTCGCGGACGGCACGCGATGTCAGCGGTTCGGTCGCCGAAGCGGTGTCCTACGACGAACTCGGCCGTCTGGCCAGCACCACTTGGACCTACGAAGCGGGCGGTACAGCCGGACGACGCAAGCTGGTATTCGCATGGCGCGAAGACAACAAGCTGGTCGGCAAGCGTTGGTATGGCGACGACGATCGATGGCTTCGCGACGAGGCCATGGACTACGATAAGCGTGGTCGGCTCATAGATCACCAGATCCTTGCTGACACAACGGACGAGTTTCCCATCGACGATGCCGGACAGGCCTACCGCCAGCAGTGCTTCGTCTATGACTGTCTCGACAATCTGCTGAGCGTGACGACGACACTGTGCGATGGGCAGGTCAACGTCACGACCTACGAGTACGACGACATCGACCGCGACCGACTGACCGGCGTGAGCAGCACCTCGCCTGGGTACCCCGGCTACGGGGTCAAACTTGCGCTGCGCTACGACGGAAACGGCAACGTGGTCGATGACGGAGAAGGACGCGCACTTGCCTGGGATGCTGCCGGTCGCCTGACCTCGATGAGCTTGCCGGATGGTAAGGTCATCGAGTATGGCTACGGCCCCGACGGGCGCATCGCGCGACTGCGTCGCAGTGGTCGCACCCACTACCGTTACTACGACGACGGACGACTGTATGGCGAGTTTTCCGATGACGACCAGCGACGCTACTTCCGCGCCGCCGGAATCGTCGTTGCCGAGAGCCTCCTCTCCCAGGCCATCCGCACCACGTGGCTGCTCGGAAACGACCCGCAGGGCTCCGTGATCGTCGAAGCAGGCGAGCACACGACCTTGCGCACGTATGGGGCGTACGGCGGTCGGGACACGACCGACGACGGCGCACGTACCGGCTTCGCCGGCGAAATCGGCGAGGAGGACACCGGCTGGTACCTTCTGGGTAACAGGTTGTACTCACCAACGTTACGCCGCTTTCTCAGTCCGGACGGCGCCAGTCCGTTCGATGCGGGTGGGCTGAACCGCTATGCCTACTGCGCCGGCGACCCGATCAATCGTGTCGATCCCAGCGGCGGCGCCTGGTGGGACTGGCTCGGCGTCGCCGTGGGCGTGATCGCCTCCGCCGTCGCCATCGTCGCGACGGGCGGCGCCCTGCTGGGCGTCGTTGCAGCCGCTGCGGCAGGCAGCATCACGGCCGCTGTTTCTACGCCAACCATGGCGGCCATGGCAGCGTCTGTCGTACTCGAAATAACCTCCGTCGCCGTGGAGATCGGTTCGGCAGCGGCCGCAGAAGTCGGCGACGAGGGTGCCGCCGGTATCCTCGGCTGGCTGGCGCTGGGAACAGGGTTGGCCACTGGGGCCCTGTCCGCCGCACCCGCCACCGGGGCAAGGGCTTCCCGGTTCATCGGAAACGGGCCCGTCGTGGCACAGAAACGAGCGATCGGTTCCCTACCGCCGTTACCCGGCCTGAGCAAGCAAGGGGCGGGCTACAGCAGGCGGACGTATAAGTACGCCGGAGGGAGACAAGTCAAATCCTATACCGTGTCCAGGCAGGCAGCCGGCAACGAGATCAGACTTCACTACGATAAAAAAAAGAAACAGTTCATCGACGAGCTCAAGCCAGTTTGGTCGAGGATCCCTAACGGAGCCGGAGGTTATGTGTACGCTCCCCACACCAGCATCCGCGGACCCGATGTCAGCGAACTCTTGAAGGAAATTCCGCGAAATGACGGAAAAAACGTCATTATTCTCACGGGTGTGCACGGGAACGAGGCGGGATTCAACTGGTTTTTTGGCAGAAGAGTTCTCTCCGACAGCGCGTTATACCGTGACGACACGTATAGGCTCACGAACTATTCGCTCAGGTCAGGGAGAAACCAGGCAGATATACAAATCACCGATATCGGATGGAAGAGTAGCCAGGAAATAAGGGATCTGTGGAATACCGATGCCCACGTCGTGTACGCGACATGCTTCGGCGCAGCAGATGCAAAACTCATGAAGGCATTCGGTATCGACCGCGTCAAAGTTTTCGACCTGTGAGTGACGCGCGTTTACCTCTCTTAGATCGTCAGGCGACGGGCTGGAAGTCGCCGACAAGCGTGGGAATAAGCTCCGACACCGTGGGATGGATGGGCACCGCCCATTGCAGCGTGTCGATGTCCGCGCGGGCGTTCATCATGTCGAGTATCCCGTGGATGGCCTCGTCGCCGCCGACGCCCAGGATGGCGGCGCCCAGGATCTGCTTCGTTTGCGCATCTGCCACCAGCTTCATGAAACCCAGCGTTTCGCCCTTCTCCACTGCGCGTCCCACGCGGCTCATCGGTCGTTTGGATACCAGCAAGGGGCGACCGGACGCGCGTGCCTGGGTCTCGGTCATGCCGACGCGGCCGAGTGGCGGATCGACGTAGAGCGCGTATCCGAGGATGCGGTCGCTCACCTTGCGCGCGGCGCCATCGAGCAGGTTGGCGGCGACGATCTCGTAGTCGTTCCAGGCGGTGTGAGTGAAGGCGCCCTTGCCGTTGCAGTCGCCCATCGCCCAGACGCCGTCGGCCGTGGTCCGCAGGTGGTCGTCCACGACGATGTATCCCCGCTCGTCCGTGGCGATGCCGGCTGCGGCCAGACCCAGGTCGTCCGTGTTGGGCCGACGGCCGACCGCGAGCAACACATGGCTGCCCGTGACGTGCGGTGCCCCGTCGCGGCAATCCACGCCCACGCGCACCCCGGCGGGATCGGTGCGCACCGTGATGCAACAGGCGTCCGTGCGCACGGCAATGCCTTCCGCTTCGAGGAAAGCGCGGATCGCCGCGGAGACGTCCTCGTCCTCGTGGGCCACCAGTCGCGGCCCTTTCTCGACGACGGTTACCTCACAGCCGAACCGGCGGTACATCTGGGCGAATTCCAGCCCGATGTAGCTGCCGCCGACCACGACCAGATGGACCGGCGGCGACTCCAGCGGGATGATCGTGCTGTTGGTGAGGTAGTCCACCCCGTCCAGCCCCGGGAAGTCCGGCACCTGCGCCCGTCCGCCCACATTGAGGAAGACCTGCGCCGCCTCCAGCACCTCGCCGTCGACCTCGATCCGCCGGGGGCCGACGAAGCGCGCGTGACCGCGGATCAGTGACAGGCCCGGCATACCGGCGAGCCAGTCTTCGTTACCCTTGCGCGCGTCCAGAATCACCTGCCGCGCGCGGGCCGCGACCGTCGGCATGTCGATGGTAACGGGGCCGACGCCGACGCCGAACTCGGCGCCCCGCCGTGCCAGGTGGGCGACGTAGGCACTGGCGACCAGCGTCTTGGTGGGCTTGCAGCCGGTGTTGACGCACGTGCCGCCGACCAGGTGCCGCTCGATGATGGCCACGTGCTTGCCGGCGGCGGTGAGCCGCCCGGCGAGGGCGGGGCCGGCCTGGCCGGCACCCACGATGATGGCGTCGAAGGTACGCGTCATGGGCTGCTCCGGCGGCGTGCGCCTGCTCAGGATGGTGACCCCGGCCCGATTCGAACGGGCGACCTTCCCCTTAGGAGGGGGACGCTCTATCCAGCTGAGCTACGGGGCCGACATTCCTCAGGATAACCGAGCGCCCCCCCGGAACGAAAGTCGAATCGCCCCTACAACTTCCGACCGATAGACCCGGGCACCGTTATGCGATATCACTCAGACGTCCCATCCACGATGGCCAAGACGGCCGAGGAAGCACCTATGACACGGAATGTCGCCCTCCACGCGGGGCTGCTCGCCTTCTGCCTCATCGCCGGCCCCGCGCGCGTTACGGCGCAGACCCAGGCCGCCGGCAGCGCTTCGGCGCCGACACAAGCCGCCGTTGCGCAGCCACAAAGCGAGCCGCCCCAGGTGCGGTTGTTCGAAGGCAATAACGCGTCGCAGAACGTGGTGTGCACCATTGCCCTCGCTGCGCCGTTTTCCCAGATGTTCCGATTTAAATCGAAAGACGGCGGCTGCATGAATGACGAGGCCAAATCAATCGATTTCCATTGGATCCCGCCGGGCACCGTGATCGAACTCTACGACGACCCGGACTGCCTTAAGCGCGACGACTGGGTGAAGTTCACCTTCCTCAAGCGAGTCAAATACACGTGGGCCGGTAACTTCGAATCCAGCAAGGACGACACGGATTACGGCGAAGGCGATGTCGTCTACTCGAGGACGTACCACAAAGAAAACGGGCTGGACGGTAAGGTTTCCTGCATGACGATCAACATACCGCCCCCGCCCACGCGCGCCGAATGAATCAACCCGAAATCGACAAGGAAAGTCGCTATGTCAACAGGCACCTCACAGACACAGGCCCAGCCGTGGGTCCAGCTCGCATTGTTCAGAGTCTACAAGAACGCATTCCCGGATAACGAGCCCGCGTTGCACGTCTTCAACAACGGACGGCAGCAATGCGAGGTGCGGATTGTCCTGTCCGCACTCGACGCCAGCGGCAATTCGGTCGCCTTGTCGGATGCGGACATCGCGACGATCGAACTGATCGACTATGTCACCGGTGAGCCCCTGCCGCGCCTGGAAGACCAGCCGAAGGACCTGGCCTGGAGCTTTTCATCCACCAGCGCCGGCTACGTCTGGGATGAAGCGATAGTCGCAGTGGCCGCAGCGCCCGACGGGGCCATCGCTGTCGCGGCCGAGCCGCACCCGTTCCCCAATGAGCCGGGCCAGACCACACTGACGCTTTACGTGGCCACGACGTCCACCAGGGATCGACAGCTCGCGGCGCGCATTCGCCTGCCTTCGGGTGCCGGCTCCCCGCAGTATATCTCGACGAACAGTGCAGGCGCCCACGACCCTGACGGCCAGGGCGAGGATGGTCGCTTCAATTCCTCCGTCATCGTGCACCCCACCGCGTTTCCTTCGCTTCCCGTCAGCAGCTACGGTGACGTCACGAATGAGCGATACCTGACTCCGACACGCGTGGGCAACGACGAACATTTCTACTGGGCACGCGAGCACTATCTGCACGTGTTCTACAAGAACACCCTGCTGCGCATCAGGTCGGTGAGAGGGGCGTCGGCGCAGGCATCCGGATTTGCGATATACGCGTCCGGCGCAGCCAACGACACGGTCAAATGGGCCATCAGCTACTACGGGCAACCGGGTGCGGCCCAGCCCGAGAATTTCCCGCCGCCTCCCCTGGCCAACGTCGAGGTGGCAACCTGGACGACACATCCTGAGGGGAGTACCGAGGGCGCAGTGCTGGAGAACCCTGGCGCCGCCCTCCTCTACGAACCGCGCGAGATGTACAACAAGTGCGTCGGCAACCTGGTCGGTCGCTCGGTCGATCGCGTGGTAGTGGGCCTGCTCATGGGCAACATCGCTGCACGCTTTCTGGACAAGGACAACAAACCCCTCAGCGCCATCAAACAGACCACCCTGCACATCATGGATGTGCACGGCAACGACCACGAGCTATCGATCGCGTTCGGCGGCAAGGTCAACGAGCTGATCCTCACCAAAACAGGCCGCGCCCCGCGCCATGCCAAGGAAGACAAAACATGAGCCGGAATAAGCCCACAAAACCGATGCTGGGACCAGAATGGATTATCGCCAGGGTAGCGTTCGATATCCAGCATCCGATGCTCTATGCCAACGGCAGGCAGCAGTCCAAGGTGATTGCCTACATCGAAGCCGAGAAGAATGCTCAGCGCGTGAAGCTGACGGCGACCGAGCGAGCCAGCATCCGCCTCATCGATTACATGGCGCCCGACGCGGAGATTCCCTTCGCCAATGACGCCACGGGAGAGTCCTACAAGGGCTGGTCGGCCCAACGCGAGCCGCGTGGTTACCTCTTCCATCCCGCCACGCTTACACAGGACAAGGCGTCGCCAGACGAGACGACTCCGATGGCCGGCGGAGATTACGTGGAGCTTTTCGTTACCGCCGATGCGGGTGCCGTCGGTGGTCCCCTGAGCCTCGCCTTTGTGGTAACGGGAGACAATGGCTGGCGATACCGCACCGATGGCTATGTATTCGCGCCGGATGGGACAACGGCACCGAACCAGCTTTTCGACACAGGAAGGGATAAGAACGTCCGCCCCGATACACCGTTGGAATACGGGCGCGGGCAGTTTCAGCTGGAACAGCGTCGCCATACCGACAAGGCCGCCATTTTCAACGATACGGTCACGCTGTCGATACAGGACGGCCGCGTGATCGCCCTGAAACACATGCAGTGCACACCGGCGGGCATGATCCACTGGATCGACAACCTGCCATCGACGCAGAACCCGTGTTACACGGGCTATGCCGAGCCCGGTGACACGCACATCCATTGGAACGAGGCTGTACCGACCGGAGGTCAGCCCAGGCCGACGCTCGCAGCGGCCGAGCCGGGCAAGGGCGTCATCATGCTGTGTGGCCGGATCGACATACCGCGCCGCGACCATGTCGATCCACCCCTTGGCCCGATGATCGTGACCATGATCGACGCCTATGGCTCGGACCAGACGTGCTCGATCGAATTCGTACCCGGCACACGCGACGAGCTACAAGTCACCTGAGGGGGTCCATCGCAT
This sequence comes from Luteibacter sp. ME-Dv--P-043b, assembly GCF_030209605.1. Lineage (NCBI taxonomy): Bacteria > Pseudomonadati > Pseudomonadota > Gammaproteobacteria > Lysobacterales > Rhodanobacteraceae > Luteibacter > Luteibacter sp. ME-Dv--P-043b. The sequence goes on along the minus strand of NZ_JARVRT010000020.1, from coordinate 14,444 downwards.
GGACGATAAAAGCAAGGGCGCCGGTACCGCAGTCGTCAAGGACGACTTCTACTCCAGTGCATTCGGCTTCTACAGCAACATCAGCGGGGCGGTCGATCCGCGCACCGGCATGTATTCGGCAAGCATCGACTTACCGGTCGGCAAGGGAAACCGCCTTCGCGGCCCGGGCTTCGGCTTCCGCCTGCGCTACAGTCCGCTAAGCAATGTCGACCATGGCTTCGGCGAGGGCTGGCTGCTCGGGATGACCGAGCTGGACCTCGGCTCCAACATGCTCACCCTGGACAGTGGCGACACCCATCGCATCAGCTGGCTGTTCCCCGGCGACGCCGCGCAGTTTCCCGATCGCAAGCTGGAAAGCTTTCGCCTCACGCCGGGGCCGGACAAGGCGAGCGCCACGCTCGAGCACGCGACAGGGGTGGTCGAGTACCTCGAAAAGATGCAGCACGATCCGTCGATCATGCGGACGGTCAGGATCGCCAGCCCCAGTGGTGACGCGCTGCATCTGGCCTGGACGCTCGGGCCCCACGGCACCGTCGTGCTGGCAGGCATCACCGATGACGAGGGTACCGTGCTGCTCGGCATCGACTATCCGGACCTGAGGCAGATAAGGCTGCACTTGGCCACTGGCCTGACGGAGCCGCTCGAAGTGGTCTTCGAACGACAAGGCGCCCAATTGCAACGGGTGCGCATACCTGCGATCGCACAACTCAACGAGGGCCCCAAGTTGACGGACGAAGAACCCCTGTGGGCCTTCGGATACATCAACACGCTCGAGTTGCCGCCCCTCTGCCTGCTCGCCTCGATCGACTCGCCGGACGGTATCCAAGAGAAAGTGAAATACGACGAGCATGCGTTTATCCTGCCCCGAGGCGCGCCGCGGGCTTATATGCCGGCGGTAGTGGTGCGAACGCGCATGCTCGCCGCGTCACCGATCGCCCGCGCAGATACCCGTCGGGCCCCACGAACGCGCTTCGTGCAGGCATCGTCCTATACGTACGACAACCACGGTTATGCCAACTTCTACGGCTATCCCATCGTACCCGACTGGCAAAGCAGGGTGGACCAGCTGCTGCGTCATGTCGGTAGCGACGATTTCCGTTACGGATCGACGGAAACCCAGCGCAACGAGGACGATAAGGACCTGTGCAGCATCAGCCGTGACTATGATCATTTTCATCTCATGACGGCGGAAACCACGCATCGAGGCACCGTCAAACAGGCGGTGACGATCACGTACGGCAACGTCCGGGGTCGGCCCTTCGACGACCAGCCGGCGGACTTCCAGCTTCCCCATGCAGTCACCACCGCTGTTTACGACACCCGCGACGATGCCGTGAAGCAGGTCACCGTGGTTCTCAGCGACTATGACGCCGATGGCAACCTGACTGGCCGACTGGATACGGCGTCGGGCATCGAAGAGCGGTTCAGGTACTTTCCGCTCGAAGGTGAGGCCGGTCGATGTCCCGGCGATCCGTTCAAACTGGTCCGCCGACTCAAAAGCGCCACGGTGATACCCGGACCGGGGGGCGGCCCGACCCTCACCACGCACTACACCTATGCCGCCCTGCCCAAACGTGCCGCCCTGCCCAAACGCAAGCGCAAGCACTCCAAGGCCGACGCGGATGCTGTCTACGTGCAGGCGATCGCCGAATGGACCACGCTGGGCGACACCGGGCAGCCACTGACGCAAAGCCAGCAGGCCTTCATCGTCGACCAGGGCGCGCATCACGGCGCGCTGACGCGGGAAACGCATACCGTGGACGACAAGAAGCACACGCGTGAGCTGTCCTATCGCACCGACGCCCCGGGTACGGTGACACTGCAAACCACCGACACCACACCCGACGGCATCGTGTGCGTCACCGAGGACGTGCTCGCGCTGGTAGGCGGCTTCGCTCTCGAAACGACTGACATGGCCCGCAACAAGATACGTCGCGCCTACGACAACCTGGGCCGCCTCACGGAGGAAGTCGATTTCCGCGACGGTGTCGGCCAGCGTTCCACCAACCGTTGGACATACCGGCTCACCCGCGCGTCGCGGTCGGTCACCCGCATCGGTAGCACGGGGCTGGCGCACCGGCAATGGCTGGACGAACAGGGGCGACTGATCGCACAGGAAGAGCCGCTCCCCGACGGTGGAATGCAGATCGTCGGCGAGACGGTGTACGACGCCTTCGGCGACGTGGTCGAAGACATCGCTTTCGACCGACTGGCCGATGGCCGACGGCTCGCGCTGACGACGCGCTACACTTACGACGATTGGGGTCAGTGCACCGATACGGTGGCCCCCGATGGCAGCCACACGCGCGCCCTGACTTCGCTGAACGATGAGGCGGGCGAGGTCATGACCCACCGCATCACCTGGCAGGAAGCCGGCGGCGTGCGTATCGGCGGTTGGCAGTCGGTTGATGAGGACGCCGCCGGTCGCCAACGGCGCGTGCAGACCGGTTGCTGGGATACCGACAGCAACCCGGTAGCGTGCACTACCGAAACCTGGCTCTACGACGGGTTGGGTCGCTGCATCGAAGCCTGCGACACCATGGGCCGTGTGACGCGGCAGCGGTGGGATCACTTCGGCCGCCTGACGGAGACGCTGCTTCCCGATGGCAGCGTGGTCACGAGGACCTATGCCACCGGCCAGACCGGCGAACTGATCGCCTGCCTCGCCGTAACCGCGCCCGGCGAAACCGCCCCGATCGTTCTGGGCACGCGTCGCTACGACGGCCTGACCCGTTTGACCCAGGAAACGGCGGGAAGCCTGAACTGGAAACTCGGCTATGTCGCAAGGCAGATCAGCCCGGCCAGCGAGGAACGGCCGGACGGCGCCGTCATCGATCGCACCTACGACGCGTGGCTGGGCGAAGCGTTGCTTACCGAAACCCTGCGCGGCGCACGTCCGCAGGTGCTCATGCAGGCCACCTACGCGCCCGTCACGGGCATGCCCGCCAGCCTTAGTTCCGACGCGGGCGCCATGATGTTCCGTACCGATTATCTGGGCCGCATGACCGAGCAGGACATCGTCACGAGCGGCACCCTCAGCCGCAGTACATGCGTGGAAATTTCACCCGGCGGCCTGGAACAGGCCAAAACCGGTGTCGACGGCATGCGTCGCGTGTTCGTTTACGATGATGTCGGCCGTGTCACCCGCACCACCGATTACGACGCCGCGGATGCGCTCGTCGTCGAAGTGAGTTTTGCGTATGACGCGATATCCCGCCCTCACAGCCGCACCAGCCGTGACGCCGACAGTGCATTGACCGAGACCGTGACCTATGACGATCGCGACCGAATCGCGCGCACGACATGGACCCACGAACGGCAAGGCACGACAACCCGGCGTTCGCTTGCGCTCGCCTGGCGCGACGACGGCAAGCTGATCGGCAAGCAGTGGCACGACGGGACAGACGATATCTATCGGAGCGAATCGATGGATTACGACGTGCGCGGACGTCTGTCCTGCCACGCGACCTCGTCGGCCACCGGCGATCTCCCCGTCGACGACACGGGGCGACCCTTCACACACCAGAGCTTCACCTACGACTGCCTGGACAACCTGCTGGCGGTCGACACCACGTTCGTCGACGGAAGCGGCGAAGCGACCCGCTACGAGCACGACCCCGTCGATCGCGACCGCGTCACCGCCGTCGTCACGACGCTTACTGATAACGGCGTCAGTCGGCAGCGCCGCGCGGTGATGCGCTACGACGATGCCGGTCGTCTCGTGGATGACGGGGTCGGCGGCAGCTTCGAATGGAACGGGGCGGGACGCCTCGCGTTCGCCTCACCGAAGGACGGCGAACGCCGCGGCTACCGTTACGGCCCCGATGGCCGTGCGACGTCTGTGGATAGCGCCCGAGGTACAGCGTACCGATATTACGACGATGGTCGTCTCTACGGCGAGTTCAGCGACGACGACGAGCGACGTTTCATACGCGCTGGCGATGTGGCGATCGCGGAAACCGTCCTCAGCCACGCCGTGCGCTCCACCTGGCTGCTGGGCACCGATCCGCAGGGCTCCGTCGTGATGGAGGCCGGAGATAGGCTCCACTGGCGCACGTACGGCGCCTACGGTGAACGCAACACGTCCGGGGACGGTGCTCGCGGCGGCTTTGCTGGTGAGAACCATGAAGACGGCACCGGCTGCTATCTGCTGGGCGATCGTCTGTACTCGCCTCGTTTGCGGCGGTTTCTCAGCCCGGACCACGCCAGCCCTTTCGAGGCGGGCGGGCTGAACCGCTATGCCTACTGTGGTGGCGACCCGATCAACCGCGTCGATCCGACCGGCGAATCCTGGCTGGACTGGCTCGGCGTGGCGGTCGGTATCGTGGGCGCCGTGATCGCCACCGTGGCCACCGGAGGGGCATTCGCGGGAGTGGTGGGCGCCGCCGCGGCCGGCAGCCTTGCGGGCGCAGTGGTCACGCCGGGCATGATGGTCATGGCGACCGCCACGGTACTTGAGGTGACCACCACCGCCGTCGACCTGGCCTCCAACATCGCCGCGGAAGCGGGCGAGGATCGCACGGCCGGCATCCTGGGCTGGATAGCCTTGGGCACAGGGGTGGGGGCGGCTGTCACGGGGGGGCTATCGGTGCTGCCGGCAGCGGGCCGCTCCGGGGGGCAAGCCTCGCGCCGTTTTGTCGGTCGGTCGCTGGATAGGGGCGCGATGCGTTCGCCACCGGCTTTCCTCGGAAACAAGTACTACCCCGGTGCAGCAGGTCCCGCCAGCGCCAAGGAGCGATGGGAGCATCCAGGAGGTCGGGTAGTGAAGTTGTATAGGGACCATGCGGCGCTCAGGAAGGTCGCTCCCCATCGCGTCAGTGCCACGGGCGAGCACATAAAGCCTCAGTGGCACATCCGCCGTAACCGCGCAGGCGGATACATCTATGCATCCGACACAAGAATAAGAGCAGGCGATGTCAATGAACTGATCGATCAGATCATACAGACCAGTGGCGATAACAAGCGCATCATCATTAAGACTGGGGCCCATGGGAACCCCTTGGGCCATAACTACACGCCTAACGGCCGCAGAGGCATCGCGGACGCCACATTCTTATCGGAGGACAGGCGAATCGCTGCATGGCATCGACAATTCACCACGCGCGGCATCGAGGTCGTCAAGATCAGTCGCAAGTCGAAGGCGACCCTGGCCGCCTACGCCCAGAAGAACGCGCACGTCATCGAGGGCTTCTGCTACTCCGCCGCCGACCCCGTGGTCATGGAAGCCATGAACCTGGACAAGGTCAAAGTGTTCCAAATATAACGGGGCAACAGCCAACTGCGGAGCACCGCCTCACCTCACGTCCGCTAGTGCGGGACAGAAACGGAAGCACGCCGGGCGGGCATAGGGATAGCCACCGGCCGCTTTATATCCGTACCGAAGGGGCGCCATACCCCATCGGCGCCTTCGACATCGATGCGCGCATCGCCGCCGTCGCTGGAGGCCCTGCTTACCGCGCACCGCAGTGCGTCGTATCGCGAATCGCAACGCTCGATCACCCTGCCGGCCACACGCACTTCCCACGCTCTTCCGGCATGGGGGTGAAACGGAACCTCGTAGATACGCACCATGGTGCCCTCCGCCCGGCTGGGATCGTGATATGCAGCGTGCGCGTCGCCGTGTCTTCGTCAGGTGCTTTCCGCCCATGGCCGTCATAACAGGACGACCACGTGCGTCCCGCGCCGCACAACGGAGTGTGAAGGTCACGTTTGCTAGAATCGCGGCTTTAGGTCGCGTCGGCATTCCGTTGGCGCGTCGTCCAAGGAGTCGTCATGTCCTCGAAGATCCTCGCCGCACTCGGCCTCAACGCCACCGAATCGGGCACCTACCTCGGCCGCGGGGAGTGGGCGTCCGCCACCGACGCCGGCACGCTGACACCGGTCAACCCCGCCACCGGCGAGGCGATCGCCACCGTGCACGCCACCGGCGCGGCCGACTACGAGACCATCGTGCAGCGGGCTCAGGAGGCCTTCACGGTCTGGCGCACCACCCCGGCACCCCGCCGCGGCGAGGCGGTGCGCCTGTGCGGCGAGGCGCTGCGTCGGCACAAGGACGCCCTGGGGTCGCTGGTCGCCCTGGAAATGGGCAAGATCAAGCCCGAGGGCGATGGCGAGGTGCAGGAAATGATCGACATCGCCGATTTCGCCGTCGGCCAGAGCCGCATGTTGTACGGCTACACCATGCACTCGGAGCGCCCGGGGCACCGCATGTACGAGCAGTGGCATCCGGTCGGCCTGGTCGGCATCGTCAGCGCGTTCAACTTCCCGGTGGCCGTGTGGGCGTGGAACGCCTTCCTTGCCGCCATCTGCGGCGACATCTGCATCTGGAAGCCCTCGCCCAAGACCCCACTCTCGGCCATCGCCACGATGAAGATCTGCAACGAGGCGCTGCGCGACGCCGGCTTCCCGGACATCTTCTTCCTGTTCAACGATGCCGGCACCGACCTCGCGCAGGCGTTCGTGGACGACAAGCGCATCCCGCTGATCAGCTTCACCGGTTCCACCAAGGTGGGCCGGTCCGTCGGTGAGCGCGTTGCGAAGCGCATGGGCCGCAGCCTGCTGGAGCTGGGCGGCAACAATGCCATCATTCTCGACAAGACGGCCGACCTGAAACTGGCCATCCCGGCGATCGTATTCGGCGCCGTGGGCACGGCGGGCCAGCGGTGCACGAGCACGCGCCGCGTGCTCGTGCACCGATCCATCCACGATCAGGTGGTGGACACCCTGGTCAAGGCCTACGGCCAGGTGGAGCAGAAGATCGGCGACCCCACGCTGGCCACCACGCTGATGGGTCCGCTGAACAGCCCCGAAGCCGTGCAGGCCTTCGTCGACGCGGTGGCCCGGGCCGAGGCGGCCGGTGGCACCGTGCGCACGGGCGGCAAGGCCCTGACCGATCGCAAGGGCAACTTCGTTCTGCCGACCATCGTCACCGGCCTGAGCAACGCCGATGAGGTGGTGCAGACCGAGACCTTCGCGCCGATCCTCTACGTGATGCCGTTCGATACGCTGGACGATGCCATTGCCCAGCAGAACGCCGTGCCGCAAGGCCTCTCGTCGGCCATCTTCACGCAGGACCTGAAGGCCGCCGAGCATTATCTGTCGGCCGCCGGTTCGGACTGCGGCATCGCCAATGTCAATATCGGCACTTCGGGCGCGGAAATCGGCGGCGCCTTCGGTGGCGAGAAGGAAACCGGCGGTGGCCGCGAGTCCGGTTCGGATGCCTGGAAGGTGTACATGCGCCGCCAGACCAACACCATCAACTACTCCGACTCGCTGCCACTGGCACAGGGCATCAAGTTCGAGTTCTGACCCGCGGATGACGCCATGACCGACCTTCGCTCCACGGACCGTTTTTCCGACCGCGTGGCGGACTATGTCCGTTACCGGCCGGACTACCCGAAAGCGCTGGTCGGCTGGCTCCATGGGTTGGGCGTGGATACCGACTGGACGGTCGCCGATATCGGCGCGGGCACCGGCATGTCGGCCAAGCTGTTCCTCGATGCCGGCCACCGCGTGATCGGCGTCGAACCCAATGCGCCGATGCGCGACGCGGCACGCCAGTGGCTGGCCGGCGCGGAAGGCTTCCGTGCCCATGACGGTACGGCGGAAGCCACCGGCTTGCCGGATGCCTCGGTGGACCTGGTGATCGCCGGTCAGGCCTTCCACTGGTTCGATCCGGTGGCGGTGCGCCGTGAATTCGCGCGGCTACTCACGCCGCGTGGGCTCGTCGCCATCTTCTGGAACACACGCCGGCTGGTCGGCACGCCATTCCTCGAGGGCTACGAGCGTCTGTTGCACGAGTACGGCATCGACTATGCCAGCGTGGCCGAGCGCTACGCCGACGATGAAGCCATGGCCCGCTGGTTCGCACATGGCTATCGTGGCATGGCGTCGTTCCCCCACACGCAGAATCTCGACTACACGCAGTTGCTGGGACGCACGATGTCGTCCTCCTACATGCCGATGGCCGGCCACCCGAACCACGAACCGCTGCTGGTCGCGCTACGCGCACTGTTCGACGCCACGCAGTCGGGCGGTACCATCGCCTTCGATTACGACACCCGCATCTTCGCGGGTCATCCGGACACCTGATGTACGACCTGATTCGCCCCTTGCTGTTCGCCCTTGATGCGGAAACCGCGCACGACCTTACCCTTTACGCCTGCGATGTGGCGCAACGCAGCGGCCTGTCCCGGTGGATCGCCACGCCGCCGGCCGATCTGCCGGTCAGGGCGTTCGGTATCGACTTTCCCAATCCCGTGGGCCTGGCCGCCGGACTGGACAAGAACGGTGCCCACCTCGATGGGCTGGCCGCGCTGGGCTTCGGTTTCCTCGAGATCGGCACGGTCACGCCGCGCCCGCAGCCGGGCAACGATACCCCCCGCATGTTCCGCCTGCCGGGCCACGAGGCCGTGATCAACCGGCTGGGCTTCAACAACGGCGGCATCGACGCCCTGGTGCGGAACGTGGAGAAAGCCGCGTTCCGTGGGGTGCTCGGCATCAACATCGGCAAGAACAAGGACACCCCCAACGAGCGCGCCATCGACGATTACCTGCTCTGCCTGGAGCGGGCCTATCCCCTGGCCAGCTACGTCACGGTGAACATCTCCTCGCCGAACACCCAGGGCCTGCGCGACCTGCAGGAAGAGGACACCCTGCGCCGCTTCATCGGCACGCTGCGCGAGGCGCAGGAACGCCTGGCGTCCCGGCATGGTGCACGTAAGCCGATGCTCCTGAAGATCGCGCCGGACCTGTCGGGCGTCGAACTGGACGCCATCGCCGACGTGCTGCTGGCCTCGGGTATCGACGGCGTGATCTGCACCAATACCACCGTGGATCGCGACACCGTGGCGGGCGCGCCGCATGCGCAGGAAGCCGGTGGCCTTTCCGGCCGCCCCTTGTTCGACAAAGCCACCGGGGTATTGCGCGCCATGAAGGCACGGGTGGGCGATCGCCTGCCGATCATCGGCGTCGGCGGCATCGTCGACGGTGACACGGCGGCGGAAAAACTTGCCGCCGGCGCGGCGCTGGTCCAGGTGTATTCCGGGCTGGTGTTCCGCGGACCGAAACTGGTGGCCGAGGCCGTGACCGAAATCCGTCGCCGGGGCCTGCCTGCATGAACAACGAACCGGTCGACATGGGCGGATTCCAGCTCACCAGCGATGCCGCCATGGGCCGGCGCAACACGCTGCGCGTGGATGCGCGCGCGCGGTTGCTGGCCGAGGTGCACGACGTGACACGGCTGCCCGAGGTGCTGGCCTACCCCGCCATCGCGGGCGGCAAGGTACTGGTGCTCGGCGAAGGCAGCAACCTGCTGATCCGTGGCGACATCGACGCCACGGTACTGGCGATTGCCAACCGCGGTGTCGAGACCTTCCAGCGCGACGACCACGTGCTGGTCCGCGTGGCCGCCGGCGAGCGCTGGGACGACTTCGTCCGCTGGTCGCTGGGCCAGGGCCTGGCCGGTCTGGAAAACCTGATCCTGATTCCCGGCACGGTGGGCGCCTCCCCTATCCAGAACATCGGTGCCTATGGCGTGGAAGTGGCGGAGTTCATCGATACTGTAGAGGCCTGGGACACGCAACAGGGTGAGTTCGTGGTGCTGGACAAGGCTGCCTGCGCGTTCTCCTATCGCCACTCGACCTTCAAGCAGCAGGCCGGCCGCTGGATCGTCGTGGCGGTGACCTTCCGCCTGCCGCGCGAGCGGCCGTTGTCGCTGGACTACGCCGGCATCGCCGAGGAAATGGACAAGATGGACGTACAGCGCCCGACGCCCTATCACGTGGCCGAGGCCGTGGTCCGCCTGCGCTCGAGCAAGCTGCCGGACCCCGCGGTGATCGGCAACGCCGGCAGTTTCTTCAAGAACCCGATCGTCGGCGCCGTGCAGGCCGATGCCATGGCGCTCGCGCATCCTGGCCTCCCCGCCTGGCCGCATGCCGGCGGCACGGCCAAGTTGTCCGCCGGATGGCTGATCGAAGCCGCAGGATTCAAGGGCGCGCGCGACGGCGATGCCGGCATGTCGAACCGACACGCCCTGGTGCTGGTCAACCACGGCAAGGCCACCGGTCCCCAGCTGTGGGCATTCGCGCAGAAAGTGATCGCCGGCGTGGAGGCCATGTTCGGCGTCACCCTCGAACCCGAGCCGCAGGTGGTCTGATACCGCCGCCAGCCTGTACGAAGGCCCGATGGCGGTGTCACCGGGATGTAAGGGCGCGGTCATATGCTTCGCCGGGCGGCGTACCATGGGGTCGTCGTAATTCGCGACGAGGACGACGCCCTGGACACGATGACGCCACCCACCGAGACGCCGGCCGCGCCGAAGCCTACCGCCGCCAGGCCCGCGCCCGTTCCCGAGATACCGGAGATCGACCTCGGCGACAGCAGTCTCTACATCCATCGCGAGCTGTCCCAGCTGCAGTTCAACATCCGGGTGCTCGATCAGGCACTGGACGAGTCCAAGCCGCTGATCGAGCGGCTCAAGTTCCTGCTGATCTTCTCGTCCAACATGGACGAGTTCTTCGAGATCCGCGTGGCGGGACTCAAGCAGCAGATCGCCTTCGACCACGAAGTGATCGGGGCCGACGGTATTCCGCCGCGGCGCGTGCTGGCCGAGATCGCCGAGGTGGCGCACCGGCAGATCGACCGCCAGTATCGGATACTCAACGACCATATCCTCCCGGCGCTGGCGCTGGAGGGCATCCGCATCGTGCGGCGCAACCAGTGGTCGCACAAGCAGAAACTGTGGATACGCCGGTATTTCCGCCACGAGGTGGCGCCGCTGGTCACGCCCATCGGACTCGACCCCACGCATCCGTTCCCGCGGCTGGTCAACAAAAGCCTCAACTTCATCGTCCAGCTGGAGGGCACCGACGCCTTCGGCCGCGACTCGGGCCTGGCCATCGTCCCGGCACCGCGCATCCTGCCGCGGCTCATCCGCATGCCGGCCGATATCTGCGAGGACGGCGACAACTACGTGCTGCTGTCGTCGATCATCCACGCGCATGCGGACGACCTGTTCCCGGGCATGCGCGTGCTGGGCTCCTATCAGTTCCGGCTTACCCGCAACGCCGACCTGACCATCGATCCCGAAGACGTCGAAGACCTGGCGCGCACCCTGCGCGGCGAACTCTTCTCGCGCCGTTACGGCGACGCGGTTCGCCTGGAAGTGGCGGACAACTGCCCCAAGCCACTGGTGGATTACCTGCTGAAGCAGTTCGCGCTGGAAGCCGACTCGCTCTACGAGGTCAACGGCCCGGTCAACCTCGCCCGCCTGTTCGAGATGACCCTGCAACCGCAGTACGCGCGGCTGCAATTTCCCACCTTCGTGCCCGCCCTGCCCAAGGTGCTGGCCGATGCCGAGGACATGTTCTCGGTGATCGGCAAGCAGGACGTGCTGCTCTACCACCCGTTCGAGTCGTTCTCCCCCGTGGTGGACTTCCTGCGCCAGGCCGCCAAGGATCCGCAGGTCCTCACCATCAAGCAGACGCTGTACCGCAGCGGCGCCAATTCCGAGATCGTCGATGCGCTGGTGGAAGCCGCGCGCTCGGGCAAGGAAGTGACGGCCGTGGTCGAGCTGCGCGCGCGCTTCGACGAGGAATCCAACCTCAGCCTGGCCTCGCGCCTGCAACAGGCCGGCGCCGTGGTCACCTATGGCGTGGTCGGCGTGAAGACACACGCCAAGCTGATGCTGGTGCAGCGCCGCGAGAACGGCAAGCTGGTCAGTTACGCCCACCTGGGCACCGGCAACTACCATTCCGGCAACGCGCGGCTGTACACCGACTACAGCCTGCTTACCTCGGACGTGGCGCTGTGCGACGACGTCCACCGCCTGTTCCGCCTGCTCACGGGCATGGGCAAGGCGCTGAAGATGAAGCGCATGCTCTATGCGCCGTTCACGCTGAAAAAGGGGCTGCTCGACCTCATCGCGCGCGAAGCCCTGCACGCCGCCGCGGGCAAGAAGGCGGAACTGGTCTTCAAGCTCAATGCCGTCACCGACCCGAAACTGATCCGCGCCCTGTACCGGGCCAGCCAGGCGGGAGTGAAGGTGGAACTGATCGTGCGCGGCATGTGCTGCCTGAGGCCAGGCATCCCGGGTGTCTCGCAGAACATCCGCGTGCGCTCGGTGGTCGGCAGGTTCCTCGAGCACAGCCGGGTCTACTGGTTCCACAACGACGGCGAGCCCGACCTGTTCCTTGCCAGCGCCGACCTGATGGAGCGCAACCTCGACCGCCGCGTGGAAACCTGCTTCCCCATCGAGGGCAAGAAACTGCGCCAGCGCGTTCGCCGGGAACTCGAGCTCTACCTGACCGACAACCACTCGGCGTGGATACAGCAGGCCGACGGCGGCTATACCCTGCTGCAGCCCGCCACCGGCCAGCCGGTACGGGACGCGCAGACGCAGTTGCTGGAGCGCTTCGGCGGCCTGGCCGCACCGGCCACGAAGCAGACATTCACCTGACCGGAACGGCACTCAGGACAAGCTCCCTGGATTGACGGCACAATACGGTCGCCGGTGGCGATCGCTGGACGCAGGACGGGCATGGGTTCGAGGGACGTACAGCAACGTTGGCTCCATCGCCTGCTCCGGGCGGCGAGCACCTGCCTGCTGTTCCTCACCATGGCCGCGCCGGCCGCCACGCTCACCGGCAACTGGCGCGACGCCCACCCCGGTGACGTGCCCGCCAACGTGCTCGAAGAAGCGTACACCCGCCCCCTGGCGTCGTTCGATCCGGCGCGCATGCAGGTGTTTCCCAATGCCGCCGACGGAACCTGGGTGATCCTGCGGCAGTTGCCGCCATGGACCGCCGGCGATCGGGTGGTCAGCATCAACACGCCGGGCCTGGGCGCCGTCTCGCTGTACGACGAGCACGGCCGGGTGGCCACCACCTCGCTGGAGGATTTCAGTCCCGTCGTGCACGGCCACGGACGCCTGATGTTCAGCCTACCGGCTTCGATACCGGCCTCCCGGCCCATCCTGCTCAAGTTCGAGCCGACCGGCATGCCGCCCGGCGCGGTCACCGTGTCGACCCGTTCGTGGCCCGACTACCTGCGTGAGGACAGCGGCTGGGTGGCCTTCGCCACCGCATGCTTTGCGGTCATCCTGACCATGGCACTGATGGCCACGTGTTTCGCGGTCATCCTGCGCGACATGACGTTCGGCTGGTACGCCGCCTACCTGGTCTGCTATGTGCTGATCCAGAGCGTGAAGACGGGCTACATCTTCCACCCGCTGGAGTTCGAGTCTTTGGCGGGCATGGGCGACACCCTGGCGGCCGCGGCCACGGCGTTGTCGGTGTCGTTCTCGGCCTTGTTCCTGCTGCGCTTCGCGAAGATCGACGACTATGCCCCGCTGCTGAAGATGCCGGTGCTGGCGCTGTCCGTGGGCATGCCGCTGCTGGTAGTGCTGCGGGCCACCGGCGTCGCCGTCCTGGTGCAGACAGCGGCGCTGCTGCTGCAGCCGCTGCTGCTGATCGGCGCCTCGCTGTTGCTGGTCGCCGGCGCCATGGCCGCCGCCCGCGGCTCGCGGCATGCGTGGTTCTTCCTCGTCGGCTGGACACCGTTGCTCGTGCTGACCGCGCTGTGCGGCGCGCAGGAGCAAGGCATGCTGGCGGGTGCGCCCTGGCTGCCGGATGCGGCGATCGCTTTCGGTGCGTTCGAGGCCATCGTCCTGTCGATCGGTCTGTCCGATCGTGCCCTGACCATCCGGCACGACCGCGACCGCGCGCGCCAGCTGGCAGACAGCGACCCGCTGACTGGCGTGCACAACCGTCGCGCGTGGACGGACGCCGCGCTGGAACGGCTCGACCAGGGCATGGCGCGTCCCATAGCCCTGCTCTTCCTCGATCTGGATCACTTCAAGGAACTCAACGATCGCTACGGCCATGCGGCCGGCGATCGCGCGCTGGTCGCCGTGTCGGCCGCGCTGCGCGACGAGCTGCGCCCCTCGGACCTGCTGGGGCGTTTCGGCGGAGAAGAGTTCGTCGCCTTGCTGCAGGGCGTGGACCGCGACAACGCCATGCAGGTGTCGACACGGCTGTGTCGCCGTATCACCCGTCTGGACGTCCACCTGGGTGAGGACTGCGAGCCGCTCACCGTGTCCATCGGCGTGGCGCTGCGCACGCCGGCCGATACGTTGCAGTCACTGATCGAGCGTGCGGATGCCGCGATGTACGCGGCGAAGCTGGCAGGCCGCAACCGCGTGGTGTGCTCCGGGCCCGCCGGTCCCACCCTGGTACGGCGAGAGGCCAAGTTGGCGCGGTGAGGGGTGGGTGCCGGTGGTTTAACGGTGGCACGCTCGCCTTCGGCATGCGTTTAGCCTTCGAGCCTTGGGCACTGGAGCAAGAGCCGGCGGGTAGCCCCCTCGGGGCCACGCCTGCGGCGACCCGTTAGGGAAAGGCCGCTGGCGCGGCCGTGTACCTGGTTCGCGCACATCGTGCGCTCCTACG
>NZ_JARVRT010000015.1:0-97715 GCF_030209605.1 Luteibacter sp. ME-Dv--P-043b | reverse complement strand
TGACGGGTCGCCGCAGGCGTGGCCGCGAGGGTGGCACCCGCCGGCTCTTGCTCCAAGACGCCAATGCTCTTGCCCAAACCCTCACCGCTCGAGCCGGTAATTCAAGCTAGCTCGACTGAAATCGGTAGCGTTCTGTGCCTCGAAATTCCACTTGTGGCTGAACAGGTAGCGCAGCGTGATGACCTGGCCGGGGTCGAACAGGCCGACGCCGTAGCTGAGGTAGAGGCGCGGCGACAGGTACTTGCCCACCGTGAATGCCGAGGCGCCGCCGAGGGCGTCGCTGTTGGTCACGCCGATATCGTCCACGCCGATGCGGGAGCCCACGCGCTTGGCCAGCAGGTCGCCGGCGGCGGAGCCCAGCGCCTGCGCGGCCGCGCCCACCATGTTGCCTTCGCCACCCTTCACCTGCGACAGCGGCTTGCCGGTGACGAGGTAGGAGAGCGCGTCTGACTGTTCCATCACCGGGTTGGAGAACACCGTGAGGATAGGGCGCTGTGCCGTGCCCGAGACGTAGAGGCCAACCTTCTGGCCTTCGTCGACGGTGGCGTTCGGGTTGAGGGTGCGTGCGGCACGGATGTTCAGGCCGGGGTTGTCGATGGGGGTGCTGGCAAACAACAGCTGGCCCTGCTCGATCCTCAGGTCCTGACCGTAGGCCTTGTAGGTGCCGTCCACGCCGATCTGACCCTGGCCGGTCGTCGCGCGGCCCGGGCGTTCGCGCACGTCGAGCTGCCCGGTGATGCGGCCGTCGATGCCGAAACCGACCAGGTGTACCTTCTGGCCAAGATCGACGCGGATGTCGGCGCGGATGGGCGACGCCTCGGCGGCGGCTTCGCGCTTCTTGTCGTCCACCACGACGACGTCGGAAGATGCCTTGGTCGCGCCAGCACCGGGGAGGCGTTCGACGTTGACGTCGGCCAGGTCGACATTGAGCTTGCCGCTGACGTTCATGCCCTTGGCGTCCTGCACGATGGTCAGGTCCGGCGAGAGGATCGCCTTGGCCGCCGGGATATCCACCGCGGTGAACTTCGACCCCGTCACGCCGAGCCGCATCGTGGCGCCCGTTCCCAGCAGCGCCGTGCCCTTGATACCCAGCGTGCCGTCGCCCGAGCCGACGGTGCCGTCGACCACATAGTTCTTCGCGTCGGCGGTGGTGACGCTGATGCGGCCGTTCTTCAGTTTCAGGCCGGCGCTGGGCACCTCGGCCGCGAAGCCCGACACCACGGCCTGGCCCGTGATCGACGGGTCGGCCACCGTGCCGCCCAGGTTGAAGTCGGCGTCGAGGCCGCCCTTCACTTCGGCAACTTCCGTGGTGAACAGCTCGATGATGCCGAGGTCCTTCAGGTGCAGGGCGATGGTGCCGCCGAGGGCCTGCTGCGCCCCACTGAGCGAGACGTTGCCCGCGAGCGTGCCGCCGTGGTCGAGGTTGGCGTTGAGGGTGAGCCGTTGGCTGCCGGGTGACAGCTGCGCGTTGGCGGACAGGTTGTCGTAGACCACCAGCGGCTGGTCCGCACGATCTGCATAGGCCACCGTGCCGTGGGCCGAGCGCACATCGGCCTGCCCCGACAGGGCACCAGCGGCAGTGCGGCGGATGGTGCCGTCGCCTTCGATGATGCCGTCCGCGCGCATGGGGCTGTCGGAGGCCTGGGCTGCCGTCATCAGCAGCGCCAGTGGCACCTGGCGCAGGCGATAGCTGGCATCGAGGTTGCCAGCCTTGTCCTGGCGGGCGTTGATGCAGAGCAGAGGATCGCCCGCGGTAAGGCACAGGTCGCCGAGGCTGGCCGCGCCGTCCTTGTAGGCCAGCTGGCTGGGATTCTGCAGGCGCCAGCGCGGCAGGCCCTGGTAATCGAGGTCCAGCGCCGACAGGGTGCCGCTCCAGGCGCCGTCACGCAGTGCGCCCGAGAGACGCAGGCCGGCCGTGAGCGGGCGGCCGCGGGCATCGATGCTGAGCTGGTGTTTTTCCTGCGTGCCGTCGGCGTCCACGGCAAGGCGGTCGAAGGCCAGCCCACCCGCGTTGACGCCGGTACCGACGAGATCGAGTTTGCCGCCGGGTGCGCTGATATCGGGGATGTCGGCGTCGACGGTAAGCGCGTCGATCTTCTGGCCGGCGTAGACAATGGCCCCGCCACGCAGCTTCGCCGTTACCGCCAGCTTCGGCAGGTTGCCCCGCGCGGTGATGTCGCCCTGCACGCGGCCGCCGGCATCGGGTAGCCAGTCGCCCAGCGACGCGATGGCGAGCGTGAGCGTGGCATCGTTGGCGGTGTCGCCCTTGGCATCCAGACGGATGGTGCTGCCGCCGGAGGCGAGGTCGAGCGTGCCGTTGACCACCTCATGCGGTTTCAGTGTCAGTTCGCCGTTGCCGCGCAACGGACGCTGGCGCAGCGTGCCGTCCAGCTTGCGCAGGGCCAGCGTGCCGAGGGGCTGACCGTCGACGAGGTGCCCCTCCGTGGAGAGGTCGAGGTTGAGGGCGCCGGGCCAGTCGGCCAGCAACTGGCCGGGGTCGAAACGGTTGCCCTTGACGTCGAGTTTCCACGCCAGCGCGGGTTTCAGGGAGAGCGTGCCGCTGGCGCCCAGGTTGCCGTTGGCCTGCTTCAGCTCCACCGTGTGCAGCGTGACGAGATCCGGCGTGCCGTCCACGTCCAGGGTGAACTTGCCGAGCCGTCCCGGCGGCCCGATATCGACATCGCCGGCAGCGTGGTAGGCGTCGGCGCTGCCCTTGAAGCCGAGCTGTCCCGTGCTGGCCAGGTCCTGCCCGGCGACGTTGGCCGGCACCAGTACGTCCTTCCAGCTCAGTGCCAGATCGGCCGAGACGGGCGCGGCCGCGATGTCCACCGTGCCCTTCGCCGTGAGCGAGCCCTTGACCTGCGGCGAGCCGACGGTCAGTTCGTCCAGTGTCAGGCGCTTGTAGTCGTGATCGAAGGTGGCCTTCAAGGGCGCCAGGCGCACGACGTAATCGTTGAGCGACAGGTCCCCCGTGAGGTTGGCGCCGTAGCGGTTGCCGCTGCCCTTCACGGCCAGGGCCAGCGACGTCAGGCTGGTCTCACCCAGCAGTAGCTTCGGATCGAAGGACGGCGCATCGATGGATGCCGTCCAGGGAAAATCCCCGCTCTGCTGCAGGTTGGCATCCACCTGCGCCAGCAACGGCAGGGTCAACTTGACGATGGTGTGCGCCCGGGACCCATCGCTGTGGGCTTCGATATCACCGGCGTAGTCGATGTCGCCGACTTTCCAGCGGAAACTCGCCTTGCCGTCACCGTGGTACTGCTTGCCCACCGCCAGCGTGCCGCCCAGGTCCGCCTGGCCATCGGGTGCGCGCAGTGCCAGTGTCTTGAGCGCGATGCCGTCCGCCGTCCACGAGCCGGCCAGGTCCAGCGAGTTCGACTCGAACAGCGGCTTGCCTTCCTGGGCGACCCGCACATGGCCGACCTTGACCCGGTCCAGCACGATGTCGAGCGGCGGCTCGAGCGAGAAGGGCTCGGAGGGCTGGGTGTCCGGCTGGCTGGGTCCGAGGGCGACATCGATGCCGTCCGCGGTCAGCGTGTAGATGTGGGCGCGCTTGCGCAGCAGCGCACCGAACGCGAAGTCCAGGTGCGCCGTGGCGACGCGCACATCCATGCCCTTGCCGTCGCGGTAGCGCAGGCCGGTGATATCCAGCGGCCCGGCGAGGCGGCCCTCGGCCTGTTGCACCGTGAGGGCGCCATCGGTGAAGCCTTGCGCGCGGGCCAGCGCGAAGCGCAGGCCGGATGCGCTGCCGACCAGCCACCAGACGCCGAGGACGACCACGAGCAATAACGTGCCCAGCGCCACGGCGATACGGACGAACCATGTCATGCGGACGCTCCTCACAGATCGGGCCCGATGACGACATGCAGATGGATGCCATGCTCGTTCTTGTCGCCGACGGGCACGCCGACGTCGGCACGGATCATGCCCACCGGTGACAGCCAGCGCACACCCAGGCCGGCGCCCACGCGCGGGCTGTAATCGGTGCCGGTGAAGGCGTTGCCGGCGTCGACGAACGCGGCCATGCCCCAGTTGCGTGTGAAGTAGTGCTCCACCTCGGTACTGCCCACCAGCAGGCCTTCGCCGCCGATGACGCGGCCGAACGCGTTACGCGGGCCGATGCTCTCGAAATCGTAGCCGCGCACGGAGCGATCGCCACCGGCGAAGAAACGCAGCTGCGGGGGCAGGGCACTGAAATCGTCCGTCCATATCTTGCCGGCGGTGCCGCGCAGGATCAGGCGGTTGCGGCCCCAGAACGACTGGATCCACTTCGCGTCGCCGATCACCTGGGAGAACCGCGCATCCGACAGCAGGCCGCCGGCGGTGCTGCGCGCGGTCAGCGTCAGCGACCAGCCGCTGCGCACGAAGGTGGGGTTGTCGCCCTTCTTCCGGCTCAGCGTGACTTCCGGATACAGCAGGGTGCTGCGGCCGTGCTCGAGGCCTTCGGCGGTGTCGCTTTCGTCGCCGCGCTTGCCGACCGTGAAGGTGCCGGACAGCGCGCTGACGCCGATGGTGCGGGTCCAGCCGTGCCAGAGCCGGGTTTCGTTGGCTACCAGCTGAAGCGTGCGCGACTGCGAGGTTACCGTGTCCGCATCGCGGAAATTGGCGCCGAAGTTGAAGCTGCGCTGGTTGGGGCCGGGCAGGGGAATCTGGTAGAGCGTGGAGATCGTCTTCAGCCGCTGGGCCACGACCAGCTCGTTCTTCCACTTGTGGCCGCGGTCGTTGATCCAGCGTTTTTCGATGCCGCCGCGCAGACCGGGGCCGGTGTCGGTGCCGTAGAAGGGGCCGCCCGTGTAGATGGTGCGCTTGGCCGGCGCCAGTTCCACGGCGATGTCGATGGTGCCGTCCTTCGCGTTGTCCGTATCGGGGATGACGTTGACCACGGCGAAGTAATCGGCGCCGTTCAACGCCTGCTGCAAGTCCAGCAACTGCCCCTGCGAGAAATAGTCGCCGCTCTTGAACGGCACGTAGCGATCGAGGAAACCGTCGCGGAACTGCGAGTTCTTGAATACGACATGGCCGTAGCGGTAACGCTTGCCGGTGTCCCAGGCCAGGTTCACCGTGGCGCTGTGCTCGGCCCGGTTCACCTCCACGGTGTGCGTGACCAGGCGCGCGTCGAGGTATCCCGTGGCAGTGAGCGCACCGCTGACGGCATCGCGCGCACCCTCGTAGGCGCCGTCGTTCATCGGCTGGTCCTTCAACGCGGTAACACCGCGGACGGCACGACGAACTGCGGGCACCTTGCCGGCATCGTCGTCCACGGTGACGTTAACGGCAGTGATCTTGACCGGCAGGCCCGGCACGACATGCAGGGTGACCTGCCAGTCCTTGCCGACCTGTTTCAGGTCGCCCGTGGCCGAGGCTTCGTAGTAACCGTAGGGCCGCAGCGTGGCCTGGACCTGTTCGGGCGCTTTTTCGTAGAGCCGGCGCACCTGCGCGGCGGTGACATCACGCTGCGTGTACTGCGACAGGTCGACACCCGCCACGACCGCGCTCTTGAGGGTGTCGTCGACACCGTCCACCGTGAGCACGATGCCCGCGTGGACCAGGCCGGGGAGGAGGAACCACGGCAGGAGCAGCAGTCCATGGCGTCTTTTAAGGCGCATGAGCGTCCTGTTCCGTTCGTGGCTTGTATCCGGCCTAACTTACCGCGCCGGATGTGTAAGGTCGATACACAAAGGTGAACGAGGCCGAATCAGCCCGCCTCGTCGCCCGCGCGGTGTGCGATCCACGCACCGACCAGGGCGGACACGTACGGAATGGACTGCGCCGCAAGGATGAACATCCAGAGCACGCTTTCCGTATATGCCGTGCCGTAGTGCAGGGCCATGCCGATCACGGCGCACAGCAGTGCGATGGCCATCAGGCCTTCCTCGCGCACCGGTGCAAAGGCGGCGAAGCTGCTGCCACCCATGCGCCGGCTCTTCGCGGTCACCACGAACGCGGTTTTCTCGCGAGTCAGCCCGTGCAGGATGCCGCGCGCGATGGCATGCGACAAGCCCATGCTGGCCACGGAGGCCATGATCGTGTCGTACCAGCTACACGGAACACGCGCGCGATAGAGCACGAAGCCGAAGATGGCCTTGGCGAAGAAGAACCCGATGACCGGAATGAGAAACAGCTGCATCGGCAGGTTGAAGTACTGCGGCGCGTAGATCATGCCAGCGGTCCACAACAGGCCCATCATCGTGAAGATGAAATGCAGCGCGTCCGCGAACCAGCTGAACCAGCCGGTGAGGAAGTGGAAGCGCTGGCCGGCCGACAACGGCCCCTTGCGGGTCATCCAGGTCCAGCGGCCCTTGAGGATCTGCATGGCACCGAAGGCCCAGCGGTAGCGCTGGCTCTTGTAGGCCTTGAAGTCGGCAGGGGTGAGGCCCTTGCCCATCAGCTCGTCGACATAGACCAGCTCGTAGCCGGCGTGCATCAGGCGCAGGCCCAGCTCGGCGTCCTCGCAGATGGTCCACTCGGACCAGCCGCCGGTGCCCTCGAGCGCGGAGCGGCGCACCATGGTCATGGTGCCGTGCTGGATGATGGCGTTGCGCTCGTTGCGGTGGTGCATGCCGATGCGGAAGAAGCCGTCGTATTCCCAGGCCGTCATGCGGCGGAAGCGGTTGTTCTCGAAATCGCGATGGGCCTGCGGGCACTGCACCACGGCCACCTTGGCGTCGTGGAAGTAGCCCGTGAGCGACGCGAGCCAGTCTTCGCGGACCACGTAGTCCGCGTCGATCACCGCGACCACGTCGGCCCGCTCGTCGGTGGCGGTGAGGCCGAAATTCAGCGCACCGGCCTTGTAGCCGGGCCACGGTTCGAGATGGAAGAAGCGGAACCGCGCGCCCAGCTGCTCGCAGTAGGCCTTGACCGGTTCCCAGACCGCCGGGTCCTTGGTGTTGTTGTCCAGCACCAACACTTCGTAGTTCTCGTAGTCCAGCGCGGCCAGGGAATCCAGGGTGACCTGGACCATCTCCGGCGGTTCGTTGTGGCAGGCCAGGTGGATGGACACGAAGGGCTGCCGCTCCACCGGGTCCTTCGGCAGCATGCCGGCGTGGCGAATCCACTCGCGCCGCCACAGCACCTCGGTGAACTCGAAGCCGTTGATCAGCAGGATGCTGAGGATGGCGATCTGCGCAGGGAACAGCAGGATCAGCATCGCCCAGTCGAACGGGCTGAGGTAGAAGTTGAAGGGCAGGGTGGCCGACCACACGATCAGGCCGCAGGCCAGCTGCACCAGCGCCATGAAGAACAGGCGTCCCATCAGCTTGAAGCGGCTGAAGCGGTAGCCGAACCAGAGCATGGGGAAGAACGCCAGCAGCGAGGCGGCCAACGCCTTCCACGGCCAGCCCACGTCCTCGGTGACCGGGCCGGTGAACGGGAATTTCAGCTGGCGATCGGCGTTGAACATGCCCCAGTACGCGCCGGTGCGGCCTTCGCCCAGGTTTTCCTTCCACGGCTGGTCGATGGCTTCCAGCACGTAGTAGTCGTCGATGCCCTTGCGCTTGGCGACGTTGAAGAACTCGCGAAGGAAGATGGCTTCGTTGGACACGCTGGGGTAGGCGTACTTGAAACGATCGCCATTCGACGGCC
This sequence comes from Luteibacter sp. ME-Dv--P-043b, assembly GCF_030209605.1. Taxonomy (NCBI): domain Bacteria; kingdom Pseudomonadati; phylum Pseudomonadota; class Gammaproteobacteria; order Lysobacterales; family Rhodanobacteraceae; genus Luteibacter; species Luteibacter sp. ME-Dv--P-043b. Next base: position 90,134 of record NZ_JARVRT010000015.1, on the reverse strand, counting down.
AGCCGATCTCGCCGATGGCGATGTGCTTGCCCGGGAAGACCTTCTGCAGGGCCTGGTAGCTGCCCTCGGTGTCGTTGCTGCCGTCGGCGTTGCGCGTGCCGATGGAATCGGCCACGCCGGCACGGGCCTCGATGCCGTTCCAGTAGGGGAACAGGTGGACGGTGATGAAGTCGACGTGGTCGGCCAGTTCGGGATTCTGGATCCACACGTGGAACGGCTCGGCCACCGACACCGGCTGGCGCACCGCGGCGCGCACCCGGTCGAGGTAGGCCATGATCTGCGCGGGCTTCATGTCGCCGCGGAACAACGACTCGTTGCCCACGATCACGCGGGAGATCGTTTTCGGGTAGCGGTTGGCCTGGGCGATCAGCGCTTCGATCTCGCGCTCGTTGTTTTCCAGGCGCGTGTCGATGTTGGCGCCCGCCATGACATCCAGGCCCTCTTTCGCGGCCAGGCGGATGGTCTGGGGGTTTTCCAGCATCGAGTAGGTGCGGATGCGCGGGGAATAACGCCGCACCAGCTTCAGGTCGCTGTCGATCTCCGGATCCGTGGAGAAATCGCCCTTCATGGGATTCTGGTAGCGCTGGTACGCGGTGAACGCGAAACCGGGAATGGGCCCGTGCCAGTCGCTCGGCCCGTTGGGCAGGTTGGCGACCAGCCAGAGGCCGAAGTTCAGGCCAGCGACGAGGACCGCGAGGATCAGCGCGGCAAGGATGGGGTGGCTTCGGTCGGTCTTGGTGGCAGCGCTCAAAACAATCCCCGGACCGGTCGGCCCCCGAGTGGAGTCAGATGGTAACCGGGGGAGCTTAACCAACGAAGGGGACCGGCTCAACGCATTGCAGCATAGCCGGTCAGGCTGGCCTCAGAGAAACCGCGGCCCGCCACGGGTGAAAGGGCGGGCCGCCAGGGTGTCAGGCGAGCAGCGAACGCAGCATCCAGGCCGTTTTCTCGTGTTCCTTCAGGCGGCCGGTGACCATGTCGGCGGTGCCTTCGTCGCCCACGGTCTCGGCGGCACGGATGGTGTCGCGCGAGGTGGCGGCGGCGATTTCATGGCCTTCGACCAGCTGGGCCACCATGGTTTTCCAGTCCGGCACGCCGGCTTCTTCCTTGATCGAGGTGAGCTTGCCGAACTGGCTGTAGGAACCGGGCGCGAACACGTCGAGGATACGGATGCGCTCGGCGACCTCGTCGGCGGCCAGCCACAGGGCGTTGTACTGCACCTCGAACATGGCATGCAGGCTGTTGAACTGCGGTCCGGTCACGTTCCAATGGAAATTGTGGGTCTTCAGGTAGAGCGAGTACGTATCGGCGAGCAGCTTCGAGAGGTGCTCGGCAACCGTTTCACGATCGTTCTTGGCAATGCCGATATCGATGGCCATGTTGCGACTCTCCTTGGTTTTTTTGTTTGCGATGAGGCATTTTACCGCCCGCCGGGAACCGCTGTGAAATGAAACGTTCCGATCCGGACCATAGGCGCACGCTATCATGGGTGTCGATGAGTACACCCACACGTCCCGCACGCCCTCCGTCGCCCGATCATCCGCGCCTTCGCGAGCTTCGCCATGCGCTCGATGCGGTGAGCAGCCGCGATGTCGGGCGGCTGCTGGGGCGCTGGCGTGCCTTGTCCCGCAAGCCCGACGCCGCCCGCATCGAGGCCCTGGCGGGCGATATCGCCGTGTCCCGGGAGCGCCGCGCCGCGCGGGCCGCCTCCAAGCCGCCGATCACGGTGGATGCCTCGCTGCCGATCGCCGCGCGGGCGGAAGACATCATCAAGCTCATCCGTGAGAACCAGGTGGTGGTGCTGGCGGGCGAAACCGGCTCGGGCAAGACCACGCAGCTGCCCAAGCTGTGCCTGGCCGCCGGTCGCGGCGAGGCAGGGATGATCGGCTGCACCCAGCCGAGGCGCCTGGCCGCCCGGTCCGTGGCCACCCGCGTGGCCGAGGAGCTAGCGACGCCGCTGGGCGACAAGGTCGGCTTCCAGGTGCGCTTCACCGAGCGCGTGTCCGACCAGGCCCTGGTCAAGTTCATGACCGACGGCATCCTGCTGGCCGAGACCCAGTCCGATCCCTGGCTGTCGGCGTACGACACGATCATCATCGACGAGGCCCACGAGCGCAGCCTCAACATCGATTTTCTCCTGGGTTACCTGCGCCGGCTGGCCCAGCGCCGCCCCGATCTCAAGATCATCGTCACCTCCGCCACCATCGATACGGAGCGTTTCGCTGCGCACTTCGGCAACGCCCCGGTAGTGGAGGTGGAAGGCCGCACGTTCCCCGTGGAAGTGCGCTATCGGCCGCCGGGCGAGCGCGGCGAGGGCAACGTCGCCCAGCAGGTGGCCGACGCGATGGACGACATCACCCGCGAAGACCCCCGCGGCGATGTCCTGGTGTTCCTGCCTGGCGAACGCGAGATCCGCGATACCCACCTGCTGCTGTCGCGCAAGCAGTACCGCGAGACGGAAGTGCTGGCGCTGTACGCGCGGTTGTCCGCCCAGGAGCAGGACCGGGTGTTCCGTCCGGGACCCAAGCGGCGCATCGTGCTGGCGACCAACGTCGCCGAAACCTCACTCACGGTGCCGCGCATCCGTTACGTGGTGGACCCGGGCACGGCGCGCGTCAAACGCTATAGCCAGCGCGGCCAGCTGGAACGCCTGCACATCGAACCCATTTCCCAGGCGGCCGCCAACCAGCGCAAGGGCCGCTGCGGGCGCGTGGGTCCCGGCATCTGCTACCGCCTGTACGAGGAAGCCGAGTTCAACCTGCGGCCGGAGTTCACCGACCCGGAACTGCTGCGCTCGTCGCTGGCCAACGTGATCCTGCGCATGCTGGCGCTGGACCTGGGGGAGGTGGAGGATTTTCCCTTCCTCGAGGCGCCGGACCCGCGCGTCGTGGCCGACGGCTACCGTCGTCTCGCCGAGATCGGTGCCATCGACGACGATCGCCGGCTGACCGCGACGGGGCGCACCGTGGCGCGGCTGCCGATCGACGTGCAGCTGGCGCGCATGATGGTGGAAGCGCGGCGCCTGGGCGCGCTGGCCGAACTGACCACCATCGTCGCCTTCCTCAGCATCCAGGACCCACGCGAGCGTCCGCCCGAGGCGCGCGGGCAGGCCGATGCCGCCCATGCGCAGTTCGCCGACCCCAAGTCGGACTTCGTCGGCGTGCTCAACCTCTGGCGCGGCTACCTCGCCGCCGCCGAGGAACTGACCTCGTCGAAACTGCGCGACTGGTGTTCGCGGCATTTCCTCAGCTTCATGCGCATGCGCGAATGGCGCGAGCTGCACCGCCAGCTGGTGCTGGTGGTGCGCGACATCGACTGGGGTACGCAGGGCAAGGAGCCCGCCGGGCCCGTGCCCGGCGACACGAAGCGAACCAGGGACGCCAAGGACGACACCAGGGCCAAGGACGCCCCAAAGGGTGCCCCCGCAGGCGATGCACTTGGCGATGGACTGTTCGAGGCGGTGCACCGCAGCCTGCTGGCCGGCCTGCCCACCCAGGTCGGGCACAAGGACGAGAAGGGCGTGTTCCGCGGCACGCGCGAGCGCCGTTTCCAGGTGTTTCCGGGCTCCGCGCTGGCCAAGGCGCCGCCGGCCTGGATCTTCGCCGCGCAGATCCTGGATATCGGCGGGCGCATCTGGGCGATGATGAACGCGCGCGTCGATCCGGCCTGGATCGAATCCCAGGCCGGCCATCTGGTGCGCGCCACGGCACGCGACGCGCACTGGTCGCGCAAGCGCGGCACCGTGGTGGCCTACGAGCAGGTCACGCTGTTCGGCCTGGTGCTGGTGGAGCGGCGTCCGGTGACCTTCCACCGGCAGGACCCGAAACTGGCCCACGATATCTTTGTGCGCGAAGCCCTGGTGCGTGCGGATATCGACAGTCGTGCGGACTTCGTGCGCGCCAACGCACGCGTGCTGGAACAGGCGCACGACATCGAGGCCAAGCAACGGCGCGCGGGCCTGCTGCGATCCGACGATGCGCTTGCCGCCTTCTTCGAGGGCAAGCTTCCCGCCGAGATCGCCGATGTGCGCGCACTCGACGCGTGGTACCGCAAGGCGTCCCCCGGGGAACAGGCCGCCCTGCGCTGGACCCTGGCGGATGTCATGGACACCGGCAGCGGCCTCGATCCCAAGGCGTTCCCCGCGACCATCGACGTCGGCCAGCACCGCTACCGGCTCGAATATCGCTTCGTCCCCGGTGACCCTGCCGACGGCGTCACGATCAACGTGCCGCTGGCCTTCCTCAACGCGCTGCCGCTGGCCCGCGGCGAGTGGCTGGTCGGCGGCCTGCTGGCCGACAAGGTGGCCGAGTTGATCCGCGCGTTGCCCAAGGCGCTGCGCCGGAACTTCGTGCCGGCACCGGATTTCGCCCGTGCGTTCGTGGAAGCCGAGGCCCCACGCGATGCGTCGCTGCCGGCGGCGCTGGCCCATTTCCTGAAGAAGACCACTGGCGTGGATGTCGATGCGGCGGCCTTCGCCGACGCCGAACTGCCGCCACACCTGCTGATGCGGTACCGCGTGCACGACGAGAACGGCCGCACGCTGGCCGAGGGCCGCGACCTCACGGCCATCCGCGCGCAATGGGAAAGCCAGGCGCGCGAGGCCTTCTCGCGCAAGACGGATATCGAACTCACGCGCGAGGACATCGTGACGTGGGACTTCGAATCGATTCCGGCGGAGGTGCGCTCCGACGCCGGCCTGGTGGCCTACCCGGCGCTGGTGGATCTGGGCGAGGCTGTGGCGCTGCGCGTGTTCGAGCGTGCCGACGAAGCCGTCGAGGCGCATGCGGGCGGCGTGGAACGGCTGCTGCGCGAGGCCCTGGGGCCCGAGTTCAAGCGTGCGCGCCGGCAGTTGCCCATCGCCAACCCGCTGTCGCTGAAGTACGCCCCCATGGGCAGCATCGATGGCCTGCGCGATGACCTGGTCGAAGGCGGCTTCGCCGACCTGCTCGAGGGGCGCCGCCTGGATGTGCGCACGCATGCCGCGTTCGAGGCGTTGCGTGCGGAGTTCGCGCAGAAGCTGTTCGGCGCGGCGATGGCACGGCAGAAGCTTGCCGAGCCGATCATCGAGGCGCAGGCCGAACTCAGGCCCTGGATGGAGCCGCCGCTGATGGGCTTTGCCAAGGCCAGTTACGACGACCTGCGCGAACAACTGGCGGCCCTGTTCCAGCCGGGGTTCCTGCGCGAACTGCCCACCGCGCGGCTGTCGCACATCCCGCGTTACCTCAAGGCCATGCGCCTGCGCGGCGAACGACTGCGCCAGGACCCGGCCCGCGATCAGTCGCGTATGCTTCAGGTGCTGCCGTACTGGCGCGCCCTGCTGCAGGGCGGCGGCACGGCGCTGGATGCTGACGCCTGGGGGGAACTGCGCTGGCTGCTGGAGGAATGGCGCGTGTCGTTGTTCGCCCAGGAACTGAAAACCGCGGAGCCGGTGTCGGCCAAACGGCTGGCCAAGGCTTTGGACAACGCGCAGGCGGCATCACGATGAGCGACGCACGGCCCATGGCGGCGAAGGACCCGGGCATGCCCCTGACGGAGCAGGCAAGGCAGGCCTGCGCCGTGCTGCCCGTGGCCGCGCGGGCCGAGGGCGAAACCGTCATCGAGCTGCTGCGGCTGCTGGGATGCGACGATGAAACCTGCGCGTCGGCCCTGTGGTTTTCGCTGGTCAACGGCTTGCCGGGGGCGGCGAACGAGGCGGCGGCGACCTGGGCGCCGACCCTGCGCCGGCTGGTCGAAGGGCAGGGCGAGGCGGAGAAGGTCTGGGCGCTGCATGCGCAGCGCGGGCCCGCCAGCGGTGCCGAGGGCCTGCGTCGGCTGCTGCTGGCGATCATCCGCGACCTGCGCGTGGTGTTCGTGCTGCTGGCGCGCCAACTCGCCGCCATGCGCACCGCCATGGCGCTGCCGGACCACGAGCGGCGCGAGCTGGCCCAGCTCACTGCCGATATCCATGCGCCGCTGGCCAACCGGCTGGGTATCTGGCAGCTGAAATGGGAACTGGAAGACCTCGCCTTCCGTTACCTCGAGCCCGACACCTACCGTCGCATCGCGCGGCTGCTGGACGAACGCCGCACCGACCGCGAAACCTTCATCGCCTCCAGCCTGGCCACCCTGCGCGAGACGCTGGATACCGCCGGCGTGCGCGCCGACCTGGCGGGCCGGCCGAAGCACATCTTCTCCATCTGGAAGAAGATGAAGAAAAAAGGGCTGGAATTCTCCGACCTCTACGACATCCGCGCCGTGCGCATCCTGGTCGACAGCGTGGCCGACTGCTACGCGGCGCTGGGGCTGGTCCACAGCCTCTGGCCGCATGTGCCGGGCGAGTTCGACGACTACGTGGCGCGGCCCAAGGGCAACGGCTATCGCTCGCTGCACACGGCCGTGCTGGGTCCGCAGGGCAAGACCCTGGAAGTACAGATTCGCACCCACGAGATGCACCGCGCCAACGAACTGGGTGTCGCCGCGCACTGGCGCTACAAGGAAGGCGGCGGGGCGGATGCGGAGTTCGAGGCCAAGATCGCCTGGATGCGCAAGCTGCTGGAGCCCCGTGGGGAAGACGAGGCCGAACTGGCCGCCGGCTTCGAAACGGAGCTGATGGAAGACCGCGTCTACGTGCTGTCGCCCAAGGGCGAGGTGATCGACATGCCGCGCGGCGCGACGGTGCTGGATTTCGCGTACCACATCCATACCGAAGTGGGTCATCGCTGCCGTGGCGCCAAGCTCAACGGCCGGATCGTGCCGCTGACCACACAGCCGCGCAGCGGCGATCGCATCGAGATCCTGACCACAAAAGTATCCGAGCCCAGCCGCGACTGGCTCTCGGCGCACCACGGTTACCTGCACACATCGCGGGCGAAGGAGAAGGTGCGCGCCTGGTTCCGTCGTGAAGCACACGAGGCCAACATCGTGGCCGGCAAGCTCAGCCTCGAGAAGGAGTTGCGCCGCCTTGCCCTGGACGACGTGGACCTGGCTAAGCTGGCCACGCATTTCCGCCTGAAATCGGTGGACGAGTTGTACGTCACCATTGCCCTGGGCGAGGTGACACTGGGCCAGGTGGCCCGCTCGCAGCAGGAGCCCGCCGAGCCGGGCATCACGCAGTCGTCCAATCCGGTGGCGTCGCGCGCCGCGCAGCACGACCGCGGGGCCCTTTCCATCGAAGGCCTGGGCAACCTGCTGACCACCCTGGCGCGCTGCTGCCAGCCGCTGCCGGGCGACCCGGTGCGCGGCTTCATCACGCGCGGTCGTGGCGTCTCCGTGCATCGCGCCGACTGTGCCAGCCTGTCACGGCTGGCCCGTCGCAGCCCCGAGCGCGTGATCGACGTCAGCTGGGGCAGGGTGGACGTGCAGAGCTACGAGATCGACATCGAGCTGCGCGGCTACGACCGCAAGGGCCTGCAAAAAGACGTCGCCACCACCATCAGCAACACCGGTCCGCATATCGTGGCATCGTCCAGCCGCGTGCAGGTGCGCACCGGCGAAGTGGAGATGCGCTTTACCCTGCGGGTGAAGGATTACGAGCAGTTGTCGATGGTGTTGGGCAGGCTGAGCGCGCTGCCCAACGTGACGGACGCCCGCCGCCTCGGCGGACGCTGACTCAGGTCGGTATCGTGTTACCGGTGGGGTCCCACACCACGCCTTGCGGTCCCTGCTGGGTGATGGCGCTGGTGGCATAACCCACGCGGTTCGCGTTGACGACACCCTCCGCGCAGTGCGTCCATGTGTAGTTCTCGCGCAGTGTGTTGCCCAGTGTCTTCGCTTCGGCGAAACGGTTGGGCAGGTTTAGCACCAACGCCTTGATGGCCGCGGCCCAGGCCGTCGGACGCGCATCGAAGGCCCGGGACGGCACCCGGGCCGGGTCCAGGAAATCGTCCGGTACCGATGACGATACACGCTTATGGAAGTCTGCGACGACACAGTGCCCGCCCGCGGTGCCGAAGCGATGCGCATCGGCCAGGAACATGCCCGAACCGCTCACCTCGTTGACCAGCACCGGTACGTTCACACCCAAAGCTTCGATGGGCACCAGTCCGAAATGCTCGATGTATGAGGGCATCAGCACGCCGTGCGACGCGCGCACCTCGTTCATGATCTCTTTCGTGGCCGCCCCGATCGTGACCGTGATCTTGTCGGACGTACCTTGGCGTCCAACGATGGCGTTGGCGAACTCCTGCACGTACGCGACGTCCACGACGTGCGTGCCGGCTGTCCTGGGTGCGTCCTGCGCGGGCGGGTAGAAATCCTTGGATTCCCAGAAACGGACGCTGATATCGATCGGCGGGCAAGCGGGATCGTCGCGCAGGGTCTGTGCCGCCAGGAGGATGTCTTCCAGTCCCTTGATCGGTGCGTTGGCGCGGCCGTTGAAGAGGATCTTGCGCCTGCCGTCGCGACCGGGGTCGTTGAACGTGGCCTGTGCCTCCTTGCCATCGGTGCCACCGATGCATTCGTGCACGCGTACCTTGGCGCCGCCGAGCAACTTCAGCGCGCCTGCGCGCAGGAACGGCCCCACAGGCACGACGACGTCGGCCTTCTTCATCCACTCCGCCTCCATCGCGATCTTCCGCGCGGCGGAGGCGGTGTCGATCTGCTCGTGGTAGGCGTTGTAGCCCGTCAGGACGGTGCCTTCCACCGGGTAGGAATGGAGGAAGTAATTCACCTTCGCCGTGCGGAACAGCTGCTGTTTCAGCAGGATCGCCGCCGGTCCGGAAAACCGGGAATGCCCGATGATGATGTCGGGGACCCATGACTTGTCCTTGCCGCCGATTTTCGTCGCCAGGATGTCCGCCTTGGCGAGGAGTTTGGCCGGATCGTTGATCCACGCGTAGAGGCCTTCGCGCTCGCTGTCGATACCACGGGGATTGACCAGGTTGGTCGGGGCGTCGTTGAGGAAGATGATTTCCGCCCCGCCGTGGTTCTCACTCGTGGGATTGATCGACTCGGCCGGCGGCGGGCGCGAGGCATCGGTGAGATTGAGGGTCAGCAGCTTCACGCTGTGCCTTGGGCGTTCGCCGGTCCTGCTGGCGAGCAGTGCCCGGGTGAATTCCTGGTTGAACACGGCGAGGCCACCGCCGAAGGTCCTGCCGCTGAAGGGCAGGACGATGAGGATATTGCTCATGACGATCTCCTTGGGAAGACCCGCCCGGTTGGGCAGGCCTTCAAAGCCTAGGAATCGTCGCGTCCTGCGTACCTCGGTAAAACGCTGATTTTACGGGCGTCAGGCACCCATCATCATCGCCACGCCCCAATCCTTGATCGGCGCCGCGATAAGCATCCGCGCCAGGATCAGCCCGAGGATCACCACGGTCGGCGAGAAATCCAGTCCGCCGATGGTCATGCGCCCGCGCAACGGACGGACCAGCGGTTCGGCCAGGCTGGTCACCAGCCGCGCCACCGGGTGGTAGCGATCGGTCGAGAGCATGCTCATGATCGACCAGGCGAACACCAGCACCACCCAGGTCAGCAGGAAGATATCCAGCGTCTCGCCCAGGCCGGCGATCGCCAGGCCGAGTACGTTCGGGGCGATGCCGGCCAGGGCGGCGATCAGCAGCCACTTCAGGCATTCCAGCAGGTACACGATCAGCAGGGCGCCGGTGTTGACCCGGCGTACCGGTGGCAGCACCTTGCGCAGCGGCCGCAGCACCGGGTTGGTGAAGCGGTAGAGGAACTGGCAGATCGGGTTGTTGAAATCCGCGCGGAAGGCCTCCGCCAGGATGCGCAGGATGAAAAGCGTGACAAGTGCGCCGAAGGCGACTTCGAGCAGCAGGCCGCCGGCATTGGTCAGGTAATTCACGTATTCGAGTCCATGTCTTCGGAAAGTTGGAAGCCGCGCCGACGCGCCGCGTCGACCGCCCGCGCCACGATGGCAGGGAAATGGTCGTCACGGAAGCTTTCCAGCGCCGCCTGGGTGGTGCCGTTGGGCGAGGTGACGCGCTGGCGAAGCGTGGCGGCGCTTTCGCCGGACTCCACCAGCATGCGGCCAGCGCCGAAGGCGGTCTGCGCCGCCAGTGCGCGGGCCGCCTCACGGGATAGCCCCTGAGAAAATGCCGCGTTTTCCAGCGCCTCGACCATCAGGAAAAAATAGGCTGGACCGGAGCCGGACAGCGCCGTGACGATGTCCAGCTGGTCTTCGTCGGGTACCCAGACCGTGAGGCCGCCGGCGTCCAGCACGTGCTGGGCCTCGGCCCGCTGGGGGGCGCTGACGCGACCGTTGGCGAACAACCCGGTGGCTCCGGCCCCGAACATGGCCGGGGTATTGGGCATGCAACGGACCACGGGCAGGGCGGCATCGAGCCAACGTTCCAGTTGGGCGATGCGGATGCCGGCTGCGATGGAAATGACCACCGGCCGGTACTTCTGCACCGCCGGACGCAGGCCGCGGCACACCTCGGCCATCATCTGCGGCTTGACCGCCAGTACGAGGATGGATGCACCCTCCGCGGCGTCGAGGTTATCGGTATAGGTGGCAACGCCGTACTGGCGGGACAGCTCCTGCAGGGCCTCGGCGCGCGGCTCGGCCACCGCGATGCCGCCCGGCTGGGCGCCGTGGCGCAGCATGCCGGCGATCAGGGCGGTGGCCATGTTGCCGCCACCGATGAAGGCGATCCGATTCATGGGGTGTTCGCTCCGCTCGCGGTCGTTTTCACAGTCCGGGAAGCATATACGGTGCCGCGCCTTGCCGCCGACCCCTCGGCGTGTTTACCTATGCCCCACAAAGAAAGGGGACCCTGATGGACATCGCCGAACTCCTTGCCTTCTCCGTGAAGAACAAGGCCTCCGACCTGCACCTCTCCGCGGGCCTGCCGCCCATGATCCGCGTCGACGGTGACGTTCGGCGTATCAACATTCCCGCGCTGGAACACAAGCAGGTGCACTCGCTGATCTACGACATCATGTCGGACAAGCAGCGGCGCGACTACGAGGAGTTCCTGGAGACCGACTTCTCCTTCGAGATTCCCGGCCTGGCGCGTTTCCGCGTCAACGCCTTCAACCACAACCGGGGCGCCGGTGCGGTGTTCCGTACCATTCCGTCCGAGGTGCTCACGCTGGAGGACCTCGGTGCGCCGAAGATCTTCCGCGAACTGATCGAGCAGCCGCAGGGCCTGATCCTGGTCACCGGTCCGACCGGCTCGGGCAAGTCCACCACGCTGGCGGCGATGGTCGACCACATCAACAAGAACGAGTACGGCCACCTCCTCACCGTGGAGGACCCGATCGAATTCGTGCATACCTCGCAGAAGTGCCTGGTCAACCAGCGCGAGGTGCACCGCGACACCCACGGCTTCAACGAGGCGCTGCGCTCGGCGTTGCGCGAAGATCCGGACTACATTCTGGTCGGCGAGCTTCGCGACCTGGAAACCATCCGCCTGGCGCTCACCGCCGCGGAAACGGGCCACCTGGTGTTCGGCACCCTCCACACCTCGTCGGCGGCCAAGACCATCGACCGCATCATCGACGTTTTCCCCGCCGGTGAGAAACCGATGGTCCGCTCGATGCTTTCGGAGTCGCTGCGCGCGGTGATCTCGCAGTCGCTGCTGAAGAAGGTGGGCGGTGGGCGCGTGGCGGTCCACGAGATCATGGTCGGCATCCCGGCCATCCGTAACCTGATCCGCGAGGACAAGGTCGCCCAGATGTATTCGGCGATCCAGACCGGCCAGCAGTACGGCATGCAGACGCTGGACCAGAACCTGCTTGACCTGGTCAAGCGCGGCCTGATCACCCGCCAGGAAGGCATGATGTACGCCAAGAACAAGGAAAGCTTCCGCTAACGGCGCGCCGCGCCCCGGGTATATGATCGCCCGTGGGGCGCCGGCCCGGTCCGGCACACGGGGACCAGACCGTCATGAGCGATTTCGATTTCACCTCCTTCCTGAAGCTGATGGTGCACAAGCAGGCCTCCGACCTGTTCATCACCGCCGGCGTCGCGCCCTCCATGAAGGTGCAGGGCCGCATCGTGCCCATCACTCAGAGCCCGCTTTCCGCGCAGCAGGCGCGCGACATGGTGCTCAACGTGATGACGCCGGCGCAGCGCCAGGAATTCGAAAAGACCCACGAATGCCAGTTCGCCATCAGCGCGTCGGGCGTGGGCCGGTTCCGCGTATCGTGTTTCTACCAGCGCAACTGCGTCGGCATGGTGCTGCGCCGGATCGAGTCGAAGATTCCCACGCCGGAAGAGTTGAACCTGCCGCCGATCGTCAAGCAGCTGGCGATGACCAAGCGCGGCATCATCATCTTCGTCGGCGGCACCGGTACGGGCAAGTCGACCTCGATGGCCTCGATGATCGGCTACCGCAACCAGAACTCCACGGGCCACATCATCACGATCGAGGACCCGATCGAATACGTGCACAGGCACGAAGGCTGCATCATCACCCAGCGCGAGCTCGGCATCGATACCGATAGCTGGGAGAACGCGCTGAAGAACACGCTGCGCCAGGCGCCCGACGTCATCATGATCGGCGAGGTGCGTACCCGCGAGACGATGGAGCACGCCATCAACTTCTCGGAAACCGGGCATCTGTGCCTGTGCACCCTGCACGCCAACAACGCCAACCAGGCGCTGGACCGTATCCTCCATTTCTTCCCGGAGGATCGCCGCAGCGCGCTGTTCATGGACCTGTCGTTGAACCTGAAGGGCATCGTGGCGCAGCAGCTTATTCCCACGCCCGACGGCAAGGCCCGCCGCGTCGCGGTGGAAGTGCTGCTTGGCACGCCGCTGGCGCAGGACTATATCCGCCAGGGCGAGGTGCACAAGCTGAAGGAACTGATGCGCGACTCCAACCAGCTGGGCATGCGCACGTTCGACCAGAGCCTGGTGGAGCTGTACCACGCCGGCGAGATTTCCTACGAGGATGCGCTGCGCCACGCGGACAGCTCGAACGAGGTGCGCCTGCGGATCAAGCTCGCCCAGGGCGGTGATGCGCACACCCTGTCGCAGGGCCTGGAAGGCGTCGAGATCGACACCTCGCACGACAAGCAGACCTTCGGCGGCATGCTCAGCCGCTGAATCCCGTGACCTGGCAACACGCATGCATGCGTGTGTAGGAGCCCACGATGTGGGCGAAAAAAAGGGAGCCCAACGGCTCCCTTTCTCATGCCACCATCACCAACGCTTAGTTGGAAGCGGCAGCCGCGGCCGACACCGTCACGCCGCTGGCGTCCACGCTCTTCACGCCCTTGATCTTCTTGGCAATCGCGACAGCGTGGCTCTTTTCCTTGGCAGTAGCGACCGAACCCGTCAGGGTAACGACGCCTTCGGTGGTGCTGACCGAGATATCGGTCGCCTTGACCATCTTGTTGGCAGCGAACTCGGACTTCACCTTGGTGGTGATCCAGGTGTCGTCAGCCTTGCCGGCAACGGTCTGGTTGTCGCCCTTGCTCATGGCGGCCGCGGAGTCCTGTGCATTCACCTGGGCGAACGGGACCGTGCCGAGACCGGCAACGAGGGCGGCGGCGAACAGGGCCTTGCGGAGGTTGGAATGGTTCATGGTGAACTCCTTATCTGAAATCTGTTGTGGGTCTGGCGACGGCGCCGCGCACTGTGGCTGCCGTGTCGCGGGGCCTATGGAAACAGCGCATCCGTGAACGATTCGTGCGTGCAAACGCCAGCCGTTCAGTTTCTTGCACGGGTAGCTGCCGGGTTCGTGCAGCGCGCAAAAAGAAAGGCGACCCGAGGGCCGCCTTTCCTGTTTCAACCACGTGACGCGTATGGATCGGCTTATTTGTATTCCACCGATCCCGAGATCACGAGGCCCTTCTCGTCGACGTGCGACTCGCCGGACACCTGCACGACGCGGGCGGCCTGGGCCTTCATCGCGTCGAACTGCGCATTGGAACGCTGCGCCGTAGCGGCCGTGGTGGCCTGGTCGTCCGGCGCGCCGTCGGCACCCGCGGCTTCGGTCATCGCGCTGGCGTAGGACTTGGCCTTGTCCGCCATCACGTCGACCCAGGAGCGATACATGTCGCCATTGAGGTGCAGGCGAGACACGCGACCGGCGTCGCCGGTGCTGCCCATGAGCACGTCGTCCAGCTGGGCGTCTTCACCGGCGCCCACGCCGACGGCGATCGCCTGGCCGTTCATCGCTGCCCAGCCGGGCATGCCCAGCATGCCGCTGATGTTCGGCGGCAGGGCGACCGGCTTGCCGTCGCCGGCCAGCTTGAAGTCGCCGCCCAGCATCGCCTGACCCATGGCGAGCAGGCCCGCCGGGTTGCGCGTGGCGATCACCACGCGACCGGTGATCTGCGGCATCTGCTGCGCGCTGGCCGCGGGCTTGAACGAATCGATGACGAGGCGCAGGCCGCGGAGGTCGCCGATGGGCGGAATGGCCGCCTGCTGCATGGTCGAGCCCATCTTGGCGAAGCTGTCGTTCATGCTGGCGAAGGCCGGGCACTCGAACGGCTTGGCTGCCACGGCTTCCGCCTGGGCGGTGAAGAACGTGCGCAGCTGTTCGACCGGCAGTGCGAGGCTGATGTCGAACGGACCCTTCGCGTCGCTGCCCAGGCCCGGGACTTCGACCTTGAGGCCGGAGAACGCCTTGGTGATGTCGTCGGCCAGGGCGATGTCGACACGCTGGTCCTGGTGGTGCAGGTCGAGCTTGGTGTAGCCGAAGCTGACGGATGGCACCCGCGCGGCGATACGCGTGGCTTCCGTCTGGCAGCTGGGTGGCAGGGCCGGCACCGGCTCGCCGGACTTGGCCGACTGGTGCTTGAGGAAGGTCGCGAAGAGCGGATCCTTACCGGTGGCGATCAGCGGCAGCAGGCGGGTCAGGTCGACCTGGCCGACGGCGTAATCCTTGTAACCCTTGGCCTTGGCCAGATCGGCCAGGCGTCCGTCTTCCTGGATGCTCTTTTCCGGGCGGTCGGCGCCGAGCGCCTGGCGGACCAGCGGCTGGGCGGCGTCGACCGGCAGCAGCGAGACCACGGCCTGCTTGCCCACGGTGGCGATGACCAACTGCACGCCCGAATCGGACAGGGCGACATGGCGATACGACTGGCCGCCCGCGTCGGCGGTCTCCAGCTTCTTGCCGTAGGCCGTTTCGAGGCGGCCCACGAAGGCGTCCCACGCGGCGTTGTCGGCCAGCGTCACGCGCACGACCGGGGCCAGGCCCAGGCCGTAGAACGCGGTGCCGTTCTTGGCGTCCAGGCCCATGTTCTTCAGGGCGGCCTCGGCGGTCTTGCCGTCGAATTCCGCGGCGAGGGCACGGACCAGGCGGGCGCCATCGGCGTTGCCCTTGGTGTCGAGGTCCTGCGCAAAGGCCTTCATCTGTGCGACCTGGCCGGGCAGCTCGCTGTTGGCCTGGGCCAGCATGGCCTCGTAGGCGTCGTCGTCGAGCTTGTCGAGGCTGGCCACCACGTACGGCGTATCGGCCGGCACGAAGGCCAGCGGGGCATCCTTATCCTTGTGGCCGCAGGCCGCCAGCAGCACGCTGGCGACGCCGAGCGCGAGAAGTCGCTTCGTCGGTCGCATTTTGTATCCCGTTGTTTGATCCCTAGGTGGGACCATTATGCCGGAATGCGTCCGCGCGAAGGGGCGTCTTCAGCGCCCCATGACCTCGGCCAGTACGGCCATGCGCACGAACACGCCGTTGCCGACCTGCTCGAGGATGCGCGACTGGGCGCCGTCGGCGACGTCCGGAGCGATCTCGATACCCCGGTTGATCGGGCCGGGGTGCATCACCAGGCAGCCCTTGGCGGCGCGTGCGAGGCGCCGGGTGTCGAGGCCGAACCGCTCGAAATAGGCGGCCTCGTCAGGAAGGTCGGTGGCGGCCATGCGCTCCTTCTGCAGGCGCAGCATGATCACGGCGTGGGCGCCTTCGATCGCCTCGTCGAAATCCTCGACATAGCTGACGCCGGACAATTCGCCTTCGGGCGGCATGAGCGAGGACGGCCCGACGATGCGGATGTCCTTCGCGCCCAGCGCGGCAAAGGCGTGTATGTCCGAGCGCGCGACGCGGGAATGGCGCACGTCGCCGCAGATGACCAGGCGCAGCTTGCGGAAATCCGGATGGTGGTTACGGATGGTGAGCGCATCCAGCAGGCCCTGGGTGGGATGCGCGCGGTTGCCGTCGCCGGCGTTGACCACCGCCACGCCGCTCATGGCGTGGCGCACCAGCTCATCGGGGGTGCCGGACACCTTGTGCCGAACGATGATGGTGTCCAGGTGCATCGCTTCCAGCGTGTGCAGCGTGTCGAACAGTTCCTCGCCCTTGGTGGTCGAGGAGAGGCCGATGTCGAAGTTGACGACATCGGCGCCCAGCCGACGGGCCGCCAGCTCGAACGAGGTGCGCGTGCGCGTGGAAGGCTCGAAGAACAGGTTCAGCACCGTGCGGCCATCGAGCAGCCCGAGGTGGCGCGTACCGTGCGCCGTGGCTTCGCGCATGCTGTTGGCCCGGTCGAGCAGGCGCTCGATCGTCTCGCGTGGCAGGTTCTCGAGGGTGGTCAGGTGGCGCAGGCGTTGTGACATGACGGCCTCAAGGCGATGGAAGAAGGCGGGGGTGTGTGACGTGGCTCATGGCAGGAGCAGATACGACTCGAGGATGACCGCGGCGGCCTCGGCGTCGATCGAGCGGACATCCGAGCGCTTGCGCGTGCCCGCGGCCCGCCCGGCGGCGAAGCGACGTGCGGCCTCCTGCGAACTCATGCGTTCGTCGGCGAAGGCGACCGGCAGGTCGTAGCGCTGGCCGATGCGCTCGGCGAAGCGGCGCGCCTTGCGCGTCATCGGTTGCTCCTTGCCGTCGTTGTCCAGTGGCAGGCCGACGATGAGGGCCTCCGGCAGCCATTCGCGGCGAAGGGTGTCCAGCGCCTGCCAGTCGGGTTCGCCGTCGCGCACCGGCAGCGCCGCGATGCCGCGGGCCGTGCCGGTGAGGCGGTTGCCGACGGCGACGCCGACGATCTTCGTACCGACATCGAAACCGAACAGGCAGCTCATGAAAGGAGGGGGCTCACGCGTGGCCGGCGTAGCCGGTCAACTGGGAGGGATCCTGCATGCCCAGCTGGCGGGCGGCGGCGACCCAGCGTTCGTCCAGGGGCGTGTCGAAGACGATGCGCTCGTCGGCCCGCGTGGTCAGCCATGCGTTGTCCATCACTTCCTGCTCGAGCTGGCCGGCTTCCCAGCCCGCATAACCCAGCGTGACAAGGGCGCGGCGGGGACCTTCGCCCTTGGCTATGGCCACGAGAATGTCGCGCGAGGTGGTGACCGACCAGTCGTCGTTCACGCGGTAGCTGGAATCCCAGTGTCCCGGCTCGCGATGCAGGACGAAGCCGCGCTCCTGCTGGACGGGGCCACCGATGAGTACCGGGTAGTCGGCGATCTCCGGGTCGTCGCATTCCAGCTTCATCTGGGCGAGGACGTCGCCCAGGCGGTACTCGGACATCTGGTTGATCAGCAGGCCGACCGCGCCGTCTTCCCCGTGCTGGCACAGGAAGGCGACGCCGCGCGCGAACGGCGGCTCGGCGAGGGAGGGCATCGCGATGAGGAATTGACCCGCGAATGTAGTGGCGATCGTCATGGCCGCATTGTAGCCGCTACGGACGGGCGAGTGCGCCTGCGTTAAGCGCAAAAAAGCTACGGTGCAGGCCTGCCCCGTGTAGGTCGTTTCCTGAGGAACATCATGTTTGCCAAAGGTTTTACGTTCGTGTCCGGTATGCTCCTGGTCGCCATCGCGCAGGCATCGACGCCGTCTGCGTGGAAGGATCATGACCGACAGCTGACGCAGGCGTGCATCGCGGCCAGCGGCCTGAAGGATGCAAGACCGGTCGGTGGGCCGATCGCCTACGACGACCGCGTGCCCGTGACGGCGCTGGTGCTGGCCGGTCGCTACCCGCAGAAACACATGAACAACCGCCCCGGTCGCGAGCTGTGCGTATGGGACCGAAAAGCCGGCAAGGCCTACGTCAGCGAAGCCGACCAGCTGCTGCCGTAGGAGCGCGCGATGCGCGCGAAAGGTAGTCGGGACGTCCGGGCCAGGATGTAGGAGCGCGCGATGCGCGCGACATGTGTTGAGGCCGTGTGTCGGGCCTGGCGCGCAATGTCGGGGGATTGTCGCGAGAAGATGTCGCGCGCATCGCGCGCTCCTACATGCATGCTTGGTCGTGCTGCTGCCGGGGCTAGTAATTCCTCAGCACGTTGCCCGGAAGGAACTGCCAGGTGCGGGTGATGTAGAGCTCGTCCACCTTCGTCTTGTCCGCGGGCAGGGCGGGGAAGGGGGCCGCGAGGCGGACGATGCGCATGGCGGCATCGTCCAGCAGCGTGTGCCCTGAGCTCTTGATCACGTCCATGCTCTTGATCGAGCCGTCGCGGTTGAGGCCCACGGTGAGCACCAGCTCGCCGTACAGCCCTTGGCGGCGGGCCTCGTCGGGGTAGTTGAGGTTGCCCACGCGCTCCACGCGGCCGACCCAGCCTTTCATATAGGCGGCGTAGACGTACTCGCGCGTGTTGGAGGAAATGAATTTCTTCTTGGGCCGCTTGGCATAGGCCTGCGACTGCTCGCGGACCTCGGCGGACAGCCGGGCCATTTCCAGCTTGCGCTGCACGTCCTCGTCGGACACCGGCAGGGGGCTGGGCGCGTGTTCGCTCTGCTGCCGGCTCGTGTCGACGGCGAAGGCCGTTTCGCCGGAGGTGGTCAACAGCGGCGCAGGCGTACGATCCTGCGGCGCCGGTGCCTGGGCATCCTTCGGCTCGGGGGTGACGCCGCGGTTCGGCGTCGGCAACGGGCCGGAGACGGGCTCGGAGGGCCGGGCCGCCTTGTCCTTGTCGCCGCCACCCGCGTTGTTGGCCTGGGCCAGGAAGTCGGCCTTGTCCGGCGGTTCCTGGTTGGCCACGTCCACGAGGGTGACATCCAGCGTGGCCACGCTGGGCTTCGGCTTCTCCGCGTCGAAGGTGACGCCGAGGATGACCACCCCATGCAGCAGCAGGGAAAACAGCAGGGTGGCCCCGATCAGGTCGGTGCCGGTGGTGCGGGTCGTCATCGGGCCTCGATGGCGTCGAACATCAGCCCGGCGATGTTGAGCCCGAACTGGGCGTCCAGTTCGCGGATACAGGTAGGCGAGGTGACGTTGATCTCGGTCAGGTACGAGCCGATGACGTCCAGGCCGACGAAGCGCAGGCCACGGCGACGCAGTTCGGGGGCTACCTGGGCGGCGATCCAGCGGTCGCGCTCGGAGAGCGGCACGCCCTCGCCCCGGCCGCCGGCAGCCAGGTTGCCGCGAAATTCGTCGCCCTGGGGGATGCGGGCCAGTGCATAGGGCACGGGCTCGCCGTCGATCAGCAGGATGCGCTTGTCGCCGGCGGTGATCTCGGGGATGTATTTCTGGGCGATCACGAAGTCGTGCCCGCCCTCGCCGAGCAGCGTCTCCAGCATGGAATTGAGGTTGCTGTCGCCCGCGCGCACGCGGAAGATGCCGCGACCGCCCATGCCGTCCAGCGGCTTGAGTACCGCCTCGCCATGCGTGGCCACGAAGGCCTTCAGGTCGCCTCGGTCGCGCGAGACCAGCGTGGGCGCGATGCACTGGGGGAAATCCAGGGCGAACAGTTTCTCGTTGCAATCGCGCAGGCTGCGCGGGTCGTTGACCACCTGGGTGCCCGCCCGCTGGGCGCGCTCCAGCACCATGGTGTCGTAGACGAACTGGGCATCGACCGGCGGATCCTTGCGGGCCAGCACGATATCGATCTCGCCGAGCGGCCGCCAGGCGGCGTCACCGAGGGTGAACCAGTCGGCCGGGTCGTCCTTCACGGACAGCGGGCGCAGGCGGGCCCAGGCCGCGCCGTCGCGCAGCGCCAGGTCGCCCTGTTCCATATAAAAAAGGGCATGGCCACGGCGCGAGGCCTCCAGCAGCATGGCGAACGTGGAATCCTTGGCGATCTTGATGGCGCGGATCGGGTCCATGAGGACGGCGACGGTGAGCGACATGGGGTGTCCGGCGAGCAGGAAAGGTGCCAAGTCTAGTGGAGCGCCGGGCAGGATTTCACCGGCCGCCGGTCTTTTAAGAACAATTCATCTTGACGGAATCCGTGCCAACCATTAAACAGCGATCGGGAGGAACGCCAGAAGAGCGTGCCGCCGGGGCTCCAGGTCCCGTACGACGACCCAGTGCACGGAATACGCCCGGAAGAGGGGCTATCCTGCTCCGGGATTTGCGGTTTTTTTGCGTGGCACGGGGGCGCAGTGAACGAAAACGGACGTGGTACCGACCTGACCGGTTTGCGGGTCATGGTCATCGACGATTCCAAAACCATCCGGCGCACGGCGGAAACGCTGTTGAAGAAGGAAGGCTGCGACGTACTCACCGCCGTCGACGGCTTCGAGGCGCTGGCGAAGATCTCCGACCAGAAGCCCAACATTATTTTCGTCGACATCATGATGCCGCGCCTGGACGGCTACCAGACCTGCGCCCTGATCAAGAACAACGCCCAGTTCCGGGGTACGCCGGTGGTCATGCTCTCCTCCAAGGACGGTCTGTTCGACAAGGCGCGCGGCCGCATCGTGGGCGCCGACCAGTACCTCACCAAGCCTTTCACCCGCGACGAGCTGCTCGGCGCGATTCACCGTTATGCGACGGCGAGCTGACCCAACCGGCTCGCTCGACGACGTCCAGGGGGACGCGTGGCAAATATCCTGATCATCGACGACTCGCCCACCGACGTCCGCGTGTTCACCACGCTGCTCGAGAAGGCGGGTTTTTCCGTTTCCAGCGTTGAAAACGCCGAGGCCGGCATAGAGCGCATCCGCGCGAACAAGCCCGACCTGGTCATCATGGACGTCATCATGCCCGGCATGAACGGCTTCCAGGCGACGCGAACGCTGAGCCGCGACCCGACCACGGCGGACGTTCCCGTGGTGATGATCACCACCAAGTCGATGGAAACCGACCGGGTATGGGGTCTGCGCCAGGGTGCGAAAGCCTTCATCACCAAGCCGGTGAACGAGAAGGAGCTGCTCTCGACCATCGCCGGCCTGCTCCCCGGCACGACACACTGAGGTCGCCATGAGCGAGAACGCCGCCACCTCACCCTTCGAGCTGCTCGCCTTCTACGAACGTGCCTGTCTGGCGCACACGGCCGACGCGCCCGAGCGGGTCGAATCGCTCGGCCGGTGGCGTGGTATCGGTTTCCGGGTGGGGCGTCGCGCGTTCGTCAGCGGCATCGAGGAAATCAACGAACTGCTGGCCGTGCCGGCACTGACCCACGTGCCGGGGACGCAACCCTGGCTGATGGGCGTGGCCAACGTGCGCGGCAACCTGGTACCCGCGATCGACCTGGGCCGGTTCCTGTTCGACGAGCGCACGCCCTCGTCGGAGCGTACGCGCCTGCTGCTGGTCCGCCAGCACGGCGGCACGGTGGGACTGCTGGTGGACGAGGTGTTCGGCCAGCGGACGATGGACGAGGCTCAGCGAGGCGCCGGCGAGGACGAGCGCGATCCGCGCGTGGCGCGCTTCGTGGCGGAGAACGTCACGCTGGGCGAGCAGTCCTTCGGGCTGTTCAGCATGAGCCGGCTGGTACGGGCACCGGATTTTCGGCAGGCGGCGCTGTAAGGCGTCTTTCGGGGGACGGGACGGCGGCATCGCCGGCCCGCTACAGGATGGGCGCGACGCGGTTCGACCGCGCGCGCGTGGGGAACGGAGGGGCGGTCGTATCGACCGCTTCGTCTTGCCGGCAGCCTCGAGGCGCCGGCGGCTAGCTTTGCCAGGTTTGGGTGAGGTAGATATGAGCACGACAGCAGGCGGCGCAGGCCGGGAACGTGGCTACACGATCGTCATCGTGTTTCTTCTCCTGGCGATCGGATTGGCGTCGGTCGACTTCTGGTGGTTGAACACCAAGAACGGCGAGGACCGGGAAGCCATCGCCCTGACCACGCAGGTACAGGTGCTCTCGCAGCAGACCGCGAAATACGCCCTGGAGGCGTCCGACGGCAACCGCGACTCGTTCCGTGAGTTGTCGGCTACCCGCAACACCATCGACTCGGCGGTGCAGCGCCTGGTGAAGGGCGACTACAAGAGCGGCATGCCAGCCTATGCGGACAACGGCGGCTCGCAGGCCGGCCGCTCGGTGGCCGCCCTGGCCAACGCATGGCACCAGCTGGACGCGGATATCGGCAAGATCCTCTCCAACAAGGACCTCGTGCTGTCCTCGGGCGAGCGGGCCGACCTCTTCGCCAAGCAGATGCCGCTGCTCAATGCGCGCACCGACGAAGTGCTGAACATCGTCCAGCAGAAGAACGCCTCGGTCGAGCAGACCTTCACCATCGCACGCTGGATGCTGATGGCCGACCGCATGATTCGCCGCGTGCAGGAGATCCTGCAGGGTGGCGACGGCGCCCAGTCCGCCGCCGACGGCCTGTCGCGCGACGCGCAGCTTTATGGTGCGGTGCTGAAGGGGCTGATCGACGGCAACGCCGAAGGCGGTGTCCGTGCAATGACCGACGCCAACGCGCGGAAGATCCTCGAAGGCATGCAGACCTCCTGGAGCGACCTGGTCGACCCGGTGAACCAGCTGGTGGCCGCGTCGCCCAACCTTCAGGACGTCAAGCGCGCAGGCAACCAGGCCTCGCTGGATTCGCAGACGGTGCTGCTGCGCGCCAACGAGTCCGCCGACCATATCGCCAGGCTGCCGCTGAACCGGTTGTTCCCGAACGTCTGGTGGGGCCTGCTCGGCGCGATCGGCGCGGTGCTGTTCGCCCTGCTGCTGGTGTACAACCTGGTGCGCGACCAGCGGCGTCGCCTGGAGAGCACGTCCGAACTGAACCAGCGTAACCAGACCGCCATCATGCGGTTGCTGGACGAGATGGGCACGCTCGCCGAGGGCGACCTGACCATCAAGGCCACGGTCACCGAAGACATCACCGGCGCCATCGCGGACGCCATGAACTCCGCGGTCGACGAGATGCGCAACCTCGTCACCACCATCAACGAGACCGCTGTACGGGTGTCGGCGGCGGCGCAGGAAACCCAGGCCACCGCCATGCACCTGGCCGACGCGGCGGAGCAGCAGGCGCAGCAGATCACCTCGGCCACCTCGGCGATCAACCAGATCGCCACCTCGATGGATACCGTGTCGAAAGATTCGGCGGAGTCGGCCGACGTGGCCCAGCGCTCGGTGCAGATCGCCTCGCGCGGCGCGGAAGTGGTGCGCGAAACCATCCAGGGCATGGATTCGATCCGTGACCAGATCCAGGAAACCTCCAAGCGCATCAAGCGCCTGGGTGAATCCTCGCAGGAGATCGGCTCCATCGTCGAACTGATCAACGACATCGCCGAACAGACCAACATCCTCGCCTTGAACGCCGCGATCCAGGCGGCCTCGGCCGGTGAGGCGGGACGCGGTTTCGCGGTGGTCGCGGACGAAGTGCAGCGTCTCGCCGAACGCTCGGCGAGCGCGACCAAGCGCATCGAGACCCTGGTCCAGACCATTCAGTCCGATACCAACGAGGCGGTCAGCTCCATGGAGCAGACCACCGCCGAGGTGGTGGCCGGTGCGCGACTGGCCGAGGACGCGGGTACCGCCCTGGGCGACATCGAGCGCGTGTCGAACGACCTTTCGGCGCTGATCCAGAACATCTCTGCCGCGGCACGCCAGCAGTCGGCGGCGGCGACGGACACCTCGGCCACCATGAACGTCATCCAGGAGATCACCTCGCAAACGTCGCTGGGCGCCAGCCAGACGGCCGAATCCATCGGCAACCTGGCCCAGCTCGCGAACGACCTGCGACTGTCCGTCGCGAACTTCAAGCTGCCGGGCTGATGCAGTGAGACTCCAAGACCATACCGATTTCACGACGCTGCACTGGGTCAAGGCTGAGCTGGACGACGCCCTGTCCAAGGCACGCCAGGCCCTCGAGTCCTACGTCGACAACTCGCGCGACGCCTATGTCATGCACACCTGCGCCGCGGACCTGCACCAGGTGCACGGCACGCTGCGCATGGTGGAGCTGTACGGCGCGGCGATGGTCGTCGGCGAGATGGAACAACTGGTCGCCGCGCTGATCGACGACCGCGTGGCCCATCGCGACGAGGCCTATGCCGTGCTGATGCGCGGCATGATGCAGATGCCCGACTACCTCGAGCGCCTGCAGAGCGGTCATCGCGATGTGCCCATCGTATTGCTGCCGCTGCTGAACGACCTGCGCGCCAGCCGCGGCGAGCAGTCGCTGCACGAGTCCGCGCTGTTCACGCCCAACCTCGACACCGTGCTACCCACCACCGCACCCGGCGCGGGCGATCCCGCGACGGCCGAAGCCGCGCGTGGCGAGCTGGCTGACCTGCGCGCGCGTTTCCAGCAGCAGCTGCTGGCCTGGTTCCGCGGGCAGGGCAACGAGCGCCAGCTGCTGGGCATGCGCGCGACGCTGGACAGCATCGCCGCGCGTTGCTACACCCTCGCCGGCCGTCGGCTGTGGTGGATCGCCGCCGGCGTGCTGGAGGGCCTGGAGCGCGGCGTGTTGCGCGCCCACGAAAAGGACGTGCGCCAGCTGATCGGCCGTGTCGACCGCTCCATCCGCGAGCTGGTCGATGGCGGCGAGGAGGCCCTGCTCCGGAGCGATGCCGACGACCTTGCACGCAAGCTTCTTTACTACGTGGCGCAGGCGCGACCGGGCAGCGAGCGCCTGGATGAACTGCGCCAGACCTACCGGCTGGACGGCCTGCTGCCGCGCGAGGCCGAAGTCGAGCATGCGCGCGGCTCCATGTCGGGGCACAACCGTGCGCTGCTGGATACGGTGTCCGCCGCCATCAAGGACGACCTGCTGCGGGTAAAGGAATCGCTGGACCTCTTCCTGCGTCGTCCGGACGGCGACCCCGCCCAGCTCGGACAGCAGGCCGACGTGCTCGACCGCGTGGGCGACACGCTGGGCATGCTGGCGCTGGGCGTGCCGCGTCGCGTGGTCGGGGAGCAACGGCGCATCCTGGGCGAGATCGCCACGGGTGTACGCGAACCCGACGAGGAGTCCCTGCTCGACGTGGCCGGCGCGCTGCTCTATGTCGAGGCGTCGCTGGACGACCACATCGAACGCCTCGGCGCCGAGGGCGACGAGCAGGCGGTAGCCGAGCTCGGGCCGTCGCCGCTGCCGCGCAGCGAAGCGCGCCACATCCTGGCTACGCTGATGCGCGAGGCCACCGGCAACACCTCGAAGGTCAAGGACGCGATCGTCGCCTTCGTCGAATCGTCGTGGGATCACGAGCAACTGGCCGGCACGCCGGAACTCATGGCGGAGATCGGCGGGGCCATGCGCATGCTGGGCGCGTTGCGCCCCGCGGAACTGGCCGATGGCGTCGGCCTGTTCATCCACCGCGAACTGCTGGTCGATCGTCGCGTGCCCGACGGTGCGCAGATGGACCGGCTGGCCGATGCGCTGGCGGCGCTGGAGTATTACCTCGAAGCGGCGCGCGAGCATCGCGGCGGGCTGGAACATATCCTGGACGTGACCCAGCAGAGCCTTGCCGAGCTCGGCTACTGGCCGTTGCCCGTGCACGCCTCGCACGAGCCGGAAGCCATGGGCGAGGACGCCCTGGAGGCCATCGACACCGCCGCGATCGAGCACATCGCCGTGCCGGCTACGAGCGCGGACGAGGGCGAAACGGTATCGACCTTCGCGGAATCGTTCGACCTGGTCGACGAGCCGCCCACCGAGGCGGAGATCGCCGCGCATGCCGCCGCGGCTGAAACGTCTGCCGCTGCGGAGCCCGAACCCGAACGCGTCCCCGTGCCTGTGGGCACCGACGACGACTGGGTCGAGATCGAGGAAGAGATCGAGCAGGAAGTGGGTGGCACGGGCCATGCGGAGTTCGCCGGCTTCCAGATCACCGTCGATGGCATCGACGACGAGATCCGCGAGATCTTCCTGGAGGAAACCCAGGAAGAGATCGACAACCTGCGCGCGGCGCAGGGTGCGTGGCTGGCGGATACGGCGCGCAGCGAGGCGCTGGTGCCGATTCGCCGGTCGTTCCATACCCTGAAGGGCTCCGGCCGCCTGGTCGGCGCGCGCCTGCTGGGCGAATTCGCCTGGAAGGTCGAGAACCTGCTCAACCGCGTGCTCGACAAGACGATCGAGCCGCACGAGGGTGTGCAGGCGCTGATCCGCCACGCGGTGGATGCGCTGCCGCAGCTGAAGGCCGCCCTGGAAGGCGAAAGCACGCCGGGCGCGCCGATCGCTGCGATCATGGAGACGGCCGATCGCCTCGGCATGGGCGACATGGCCTTCGTCGAGGACGTGGCGAGGAACGCCGTGCAGACGGTACGCACCAAGGTGAAACGCCGGGTGCCGCGCGACGCCATCGCCGACGTGCCCACCGCCGCGTTCGCCGCCTACGGCCAGGCGCCCACCGACGTGGCCGAGCCGGCACCTGCCGAGTCCGCCTATGTCGTGCCGCCGCTGCCGCCGGTGGACGCGGTGCTGCTGGACATCCTGCGAACCGAAGTGGCGCAGTACCTCACCGTCATCCGCAGCAACCTCGCGCGTGCCGGCGACGGTGAGCTGCCGGTGGACGATGCGCTGCTGCGCGCGGTGCACACGCTGCATGGCGCCATCGGCATGGTCGACATCCCGGTGCTGATCCAGGTGCTGGCACCGCTGGAGGGCCTCATCAAACGTGTGCGTGCCAGCGGCCATCCGCTCAGCGTGGAAGGCGTGGATGCCCTGACCGACACGGCCGACCTGGTCGATCACGTCATGCACCAGTTCGACGCGCCCGATCCGCACGTGCCGGATGTCACCGCGCTCGCGGCGCACATCGTCGCACTGCGTGACGAGCAGCCCGAAGCCACCGTAGCCCATATCCTGTACGAGCCAGACTATGGGCAGCCGCTCGACGAGGCCGAGGAGGCCGCCGAACACGCAAGCGAACCGACGGATCGGGAGGCCGATCTGGAAGCCATGCTTGCGGGTGAACTGGCGGACCTCGAGGCCACGGCGGCTTCGCACCGCGATGGCGAAGCAGACCCGGCCGACGCCCCGTCCGACGAGCTGCCGCCTGTCGAGTTGGAACCCCTGCAACCGGTAGACACCACCGACTCCCTCACGGCCGAACTGCTTGCGTCGATCGAGCGTTTCGAGATCGACAAGCCGGAGGGCGTGGTCGAACCGATCACGAAGTACGACGAGCAGGAGGCCGCCGCCTGGCGCTCGCTGACCGAAGGTTTCGATGCCACGGCCGACGCACCGGCTCGTGGCGAGCCTGCCGAAGTCCACGATCTGCCACAGCCGATGTCGCACGACGGCGATGTCCTGCATGTCGACGACGGTCTTGTCGAGGCGCGCTCCGACGAGCCCGACGCCGTAGCGGACGACGAGACCATCGACGAGACACCCTCGGACGAGGATGCTTACGATGCCGCTCTTTCGGCGAGCGAGGAAGAGCACATCGACGCTCCGGTCGTCGAAGCCGCCGTTCCCGTCACCGAGCCCGAGGTGCCGGTCGTCATCGAGGATCAGTCGCACGAGCCGCTCGCGGAGCCGGTGCATATACCGGTGGACGATCCGGCCCCGGCGCTGGTGCCCGAACTGTCGCCCTATGCGGACATCGATCCCGACCTGCTCGAGGTGTTCATCGAGGAGGGCAGGGAGATCCTCGACCATGCCGATGGTGCCCTGGCCGCGTGGCGCAACGAGCCGCATGTCGCCGAGCACGTGACGGCGTTGCAGCGCGACCTGCATACCCTCAAGGGCAGTGCGCGCATGGCGGGCCTGCCGCCCGTGGGCGACATGGCCCACGCCATGGAAGCGCTGCTCGATGCGGTGGCTTCCGGGCAGCGCGACAGCGACCGGGCGTCCATCGAAGCGATGGAAACCGGTTTCGATCGCCTGCACGGCATGATCCAGGGCATCGCGCAGCATCGCCCGATCTGGCTGGGCGATGCCGATATCGAACCGTTCGCGCGCCTGGCCGGTGCGCCGATCGCACCGGACACGCTCACGGCCGAGGCCTACCGCGAAGAGCGCGAAGCCGCCGAATACATTCCGGCCCCCGAACCCGTGCCGGAGCCCGACATCATCCCGGTGCTCGAGCGCGACCTTCCGGAGCTGCTGCCCGAGTTCGAGGAAGAAGAACTGCAACGCGCCTCGCAGGAGCAGATCCGCGTTCGCGCCGACATGCTCGATACGCTGGTGAACCATGCCGGCGAGGTGTCGATCTACCGTTCGCGCCTGGAGCAGCAGACGGCCAGCTTCCGTTCGACGCTGACCGAGCACGAGCAGACGGTCAGCCGCCTGCGCAGCCAGCTGCGCATGCTGGAGATCGAAACCGAGGCGCAGATCATCGCGCGCTATCACCAGGAGCATCCGGACACCGGTTCGGCCACCTTCGATCCGCTGGAACTCGATCGTTTCTCGCAGTTGCAGCAGTACTCGCGTGCGCTGGCGGAGTCAGTATCCGATTTGGTGTCGTTGCAAACGATCCTGGACGAACTGACCCGGCAGTCCGAAACCCTGCTGCTCCAGCAGCAGCGCGTGAATGCGGAACTGCAGGAGGGCCTCATGCAGACCCGCATGCTGCCGTTCGACGCCATGGTGCCCAACCTGCGCCGCACGCTGCGCCAGGCCGCCAACGATGTCGGCAAGCGGGCCCAGCTGGTGGTGGAGGGTGCCAACGGCGAAATGGACCGCAACATGCTCGACAGGATCAAGGCGCCTTTCGAGCACATGCTGCGCAATGCGGTGGCCCATGGCATCGAGGCACCCGAGCAGCGCGAGGCCATCGGCAAGAACCCCGAAGGCACCGTGCGCATCCAGGTGGCCCGTGAGGCCACCGAGGTGGTGGTGCGCTTGTCTGACGACGGTGCCGGTATGGATCGCGAGGCCATCCGGGCCAAGGCGATCGAGCGCGGGCTGTTGCGCCCGGATGCGCGCGTGTCCGACGACCAGATCCTGCAGCTGACGCAGGTGCCCGGGTTTTCCACCGCCGAGACGGTGACCCAGGTGGCCGGCCGTGGCGTCGGCATGGATGTGGTGGCCAACGAGATCAAGCAGCTCGGCGGCACGCTGGCGATCGAGTCGGACATGGGTAGCGGCACCACCTTCGTGATGCGCCTGCCGTTTACCCTGGCGGTGACCCAGGCACTGATCGTGCGCATCGGCGAAACCAGCTTCGCCATCCCGATGACCTCGGTCAACGGCGTGGCGCATGTCGAGCCCAACGAGCTCGCCCACCGCATGGCGGACGAGCAGCCGTCGTTCGATTACCTCGGCGAAGAGTTCGCCATCCACGACCTGCCGCAGCTGCTGGGCACGCACATCGTGGCCACGCCGGACGAAGGCGACATTCCGCTGCTGCTGGCACGCTCGGGCGACCTGCGCGCGGCCATCCGCGTGGATGCCGTGCTGGGCTCGCGCGAGATCGTGGTCAAGCCGGTCGGCCCGCAGGTCAGTTCGGTGCCGGGCATCCTGGGTGCGACCATCATGGGCGACGGCTCGGTGCTGATGATCCTCGACCTGGCGCCGCTGGTTCGCCACGGCGTGGCGCGTCGCGCCTTCGAGGCCGAAGCCGCCATGCCACAGGCGCCGCGCGCGCAGGACGAGGTGCGCGTGAAGCCGCTGGTGATGGTGGTGGACGATTCCATCACCATGCGCAAGGTCACCGGGCGCGTGCTCGAGCGCCACGGGTTCGAGATGATGACCGCCAAGGACGGGGTGGACGCACTGGAAAAACTCAACGAACGCGTGCCCGACCTGATGCTGCTGGATATCGAGATGCCGCGCATGGACGGCTACGAGCTGGCGACGCAGATGAAGGCGGACGGACGGCTGGCCGCGGTGCCGATCATCATGATTACCTCGCGCACCGGCGACAAGCACCGCCAGCGCGCGTTCGACATCGGTGTGGAGCGCTACATCGGCAAGCCGTACCAGGAAAACGATCTCATCGTGCAGATCAACGACGTCCTCGGGGTGCACCATGACTGACCATGCGCCAAGGGTCGCGTTGTTGTTCGACGATGCGGCCTTGTCGGGTTACCTGCGCGAGGCATTGGTCGAACACGGCGCGACGATCGTCTACGAATCGGACTTGCGCGCCTTCGCGCCCGCCGAACTCGTGGGCTCGTCGGCGGACGTGGTGGTGATCGACCTGGATGACCCGGGTGACGACGACCTGGACCGTCTCTACGACACCGTGGAAAGCGGTCACCCGCGCCTCGTATTCAACGATTCCGATGTCAGCCGCCATCTCGAAGGCTGGGCGCGGGCTCGTTGGGCACGCCACCTGGCGGCGAAGCTGGTGGGTTCCCCGCCGGCGGACCCGGCCCGTCCGGTCGATGCGCGTGCGCTAGCGCCGCGACTGGCGGCCATCACCGGCGTCGTCGCGCCCGCCGAGGAGGCGATCGACATGCCGCTGACCGACGATCTCGCGATCACCGGGGCGCACGGCTATGCCACTTCGCCGTTCGTGCCGAGTGCCGACGAGAGGGCCGTGTCGCTGGATAGGGTGCCCGATGTCGCGAGCGATGTGTCCGACCCGCTGGTGTTCTCCACGACCCTGTCGGCCACCGCGGATGACGAGGGTGTCGATCCGGCCGACCTCGCTGCCGAGCTGGAAGCCCTGCTGGCGGACACCGATGCATCGGCGATTACCACGGACGGCCTGGAGGACGTACCGTCGGCGCCACTCGAACTGACCGAACTGGCATCGCTCGACCTGTCCGGCTTCGAGGTCATCGACGACGCCCCGACGCCCACCGCGGTGCCGGAACGGGCATTCGACCTCAGCCAGTTCAGCCTGGCCGCCGATGCCCCGGACCTGTCGGGCGCAGCGCAGGCCGCCCCGCCCACGCTGGACATCGAACACCGCGCCACCGAATACGCGCCGCCACCGGCACCGTCGTGGGACCTGGTGGACCACGACACGATCACGGCCGATACCCCGGCACGTCCGGATGCATCCGAGTTTGGGATCGAGACGTTGACGGCTGCCGAGTACCTGGCCCAGGACGTCGTCGATGACGGCAGCCATGGCATCAGCCCGGGCATGTCGCTGGAACTGGTGTCGCTGGAAGAAGCGATTGCCCCGCGCACCGACGGTGCGTTCTCACACGAAATGTTCCTCGAAGGCAGCGCGCGTGCGGTGCGCCGCGTGGTCGTGCTGGCGGGCGGTGGCGACAGCGAGGCGTCGGTCGCGGCATTCCTTGCGGCGGTGCCCGCGCGCCTGCCCGCCGTTCTGCTCGTGGCCGTGCACCACGACGACACGCAGCACCTGGCGAGCCGGCTGGGCGACCTGGCCGTGGCGGGCCAGCAGTCGCATACCGCGCACGGTGAGCGGCTGGTGGTGCCGCGCGGCACGCGTGTACAGGTCCGTCGCGACGGTCGCGTCGTGGTAGGCGAAGACGACAGCGCGAGCCGCAGCGCAGGGCCGTCCGTGGACGATGTCCTCGCCACCGTGGCGGAGGGTTTCGGTGCCGATGCCCTTGCCATCGTGTTCGACGGTCGCGGCAGCGACGCCGTGGCTGGCGCCCAGGCGGTGTACGACGCCGGCGGTCGCGTGTGGATCGAAAGCGTGCCCATCGGCGACGAACGTGGCCACGCGGTGGCCGGCATCCGCGAGGAGCGTGTTGCCGCCTACGCAGGCGACGCGGCCGCGCTGGCGCAGAAACTGATCGAGGAATTCCCATGAGCGAGCCGTTACCGCGCGAAATCCGCTGCGTACTGATCCCCAGCGCGGGTGTGCGCCTGCTGCTGCCCAACGCCGCGGTGGCGGAAGTGATCACGTTGACGGGCGTGGAGCAGGTGCCCGATTCGCCGGCATGGTTGATCGGTCGTATCGCCTGGCGTGGCTGGCGCATTCCGCTGGTGCGCTTCGACCATGTGGCGGCGCTGCCCGATGACGCCCCGCCGCAGGCGGCCCGTGTGGCGGTGCTCAAGGCGCTGGGCAACACGCCCGAGTTGCCTTACATCGCCGTGCTGACCCACGGTTTTCCGCGCCTGACGACGCTCAACGCCGAGCTTCTCCTGCCGACCCACGACGGCCACGACCTGCCTTTCGGTGTCCGTGCGCGCGTGCTGGTGCGCGACGACACCGCCATCATTCCCGACCTGGAAGCCCTGGAACGGACGCTCGCGGCGATGCCGGACGAGGCACCGGACGACGCCGTCGAGGACTGACGACCCGTCAGGGAGGTTGACACGTAACTGAGAATCATTATCATCAACTCCGCACCCTCAACTGCGGAGTGGACCATGTTGCTGAGAACGCTTCCCCTGACCGACAACGGCGGCCGAGACAAGGTCGTTCCCCTGCGCATGACGACACCGGTCGCCACGCGCCGTATCGAAAGCAAGAACCTGCTCGACGGATCCCGCGAGCTCGTCATCGAGCACCAGGGCAGCGAATACCACCTGCGCCTGACCCGCAACGACAAACTCATCCTGACAAAGTAGGAGCGCACGATGTGCGCGACATGTGTTGAGGCCGAGCCTGTGTATCGGCGCACGATGTGCGCGACATGTGTTGAGGCCAAGGCTGCATGTCCTCGCACTATCGCTTAGACGCACGCCCTTCTCCCCGACGCCAAGCCACGCGGCACCTCCCCGGACCGCGCCAGCCAGGCCTCCGTTACTCGTCCCACCTCCCGGAGGCGACATGTTCGGCTGGCTCTCGTCCTTTGGCGTGCCCACGCGCGCCCGCAGTTCCTCGACCACACGCTGGCTGGCGCTGGCGCCACGGACCCTGTTCGAGGGATTCGGGCAACTTGGCGGCGTGCTCTATCTCGCGCCGCCGCTGACGAAATGTGTGCTTGGTACCCCGGCTGCCGACACCTGCCTCGTGGAATCGGCCGACCTCGCGCCGCTGCTGGTGACGCGTTGCGTGGGGCTGACCTGCGCCGTCACGGCGGAAGGTCCGCGTGAGTGGATCGACTGTGTGAGCGGGGAGGGCGACACCGTCGCCCGCATTTACCTGCTACCGGATACCGACTATCTCGCCTGGGATGGTCTGTTCGCGGACGCCGTACTGGTCGATGCACCGTTGCGTCGCGCGCCGGATAGGGAGTGGCTCCGCGCCTCGCGTGCCCGCGTGCTCACCTTCACCCGTCGCCGCATGGCCGGCTTCACGGTGCTTGGTGCACGTGACGCGCGCATCTCCACCCTCGGTCATGGCGTGGCACGCGATATCGCGCTGTCGGAATCGGTGGGCATCGCAGGCTGACGCCGCGTTGGCGCCGTTGCATCGGCGCCGACGAACATGGCGGGTTAAGCCATCTACGTTGCACTTGGCCGAAAAACACTCGGCGCGAGTCGCGGCACGCGCTTGGTCGTCGTAGGCGCCACCACGTCATGCGCGGACAGCGCTGCCTGTGTCCGGCACTGTCCGCGGACACGCTTTCGGTGGCTACATGGCGACCCAAGTACTTGATCGGACTAACGTCGGCGCCCTGGCATGGTCCTTGCTGAGCTACACGGTGAAATCAGCCAGGGAGATCGCCATGATTCGCGACACGTCCGCCACGGACCGCCTCGTCGAAGTACGCCCCAACCACCGCCGCAAGCTGCTGCTTATCGGCGGGGGCGCTGCTTTGCTGGCCATGCTTGTGCTGGCCGCACCGAAGGTGGCCTCGTTGTTTTCGGCTGATTCGTCGATCAGCGCCTCGCGCCTGTCCTTTGGCACGGTATCGCGCGGTCCCTTCGTGCGCGATATCGCCGCCGAGGGCAAGGTGGTCGCCGCCGTCAGCCCCACCCTCTACGCCGCCTCCGCAGGCGCGGTGGTGTTGAAGGTGCATGCGGGCGACGTGGTGACCAAGGACCAGGTGCTGGCGGTCATCACCAGCCCGGAACTGACCAGCAAGCTGGCGCAGGAAAAGTCGGCCGCCGATGCGATGCAGGTGGAGTTCCTGCGCGCGCAGATCGACGCGAAGAAGAAGCGATCCGAACTGCAGAAGGCTTTCGACAACGCGACCATCGACCAGACCGCCGCCGACCGCGACCTTAAACGCTACCAGACCGCCTTCGACAAAGGCGCCGTGCCCGTGGCCGACGTCGATAAGGCCAAATCGACCCTGGACAAGGCGGCGGTCACCACCAGACACGCGCAGTCCGATCTCGCCATGGACAACGACAGCCTGACCTTCGACGTGCAGTCCAAGGGGCTGGCGCACGATCGGCAACTGCTGATGGTCAAGGACCTGGAACGCCAGGTGGACGACCTCAACGTGAAGTCCCCGGTCGACGGCCAGGTGGGCCAGTTGTTCATCGCCGAGCGCGCCACGGTGGCCAAGGACGCCCAGCTGGTGAGCGTGATCGACCTGTCCGCGCTGGAAGTGGAGATGAAGGTGCCGGAAAGCTTCGCACGCGACCTGGCCATCGGCATGCCGGGCGAGATCACCGGCAACGGCAAGGTATGGAACGGCAAGGTCAGCGCCATCTCGCCGGAGGTGGTCAACGGCGAAGTGGCCGCACGCCTGCGCTTCGACGGCGATACGCCCAAGCAGCTGCGCCAGAGCCAGCGCATGTCCGTGCGTATCCTGCTGGACAAGCGCGACAACGTGCTCACCGTCGAGCGTGGCTCCTTCGTCGACGAGAGTGCCGGCCACTACGCCTACGTCGTCAACGATGGCATGGCCGATCGCCGCGACATCCGCGTCGGGGCCAGCAGCATCGACAAGGTCGAAATCCTGGACGGACTGAAGGAAGGTGACAAGATCGTCATCTCCGGTGCGGATGCCTTCGGCGCCGCCAAGCACATCGCCATCAGCCGCTGATCCGGCACCCACTTACCGAAACGAGGGACACGTCATGCTCAAGATGAATCATCTGGCCAAGGTCTACCGCACGGAAGTCGTCGAGACCTATGCGCTGCGCGACTTCAACATCGACGTAAAGCAGGGCGAGTTCGTCGCCGTCACGGGGCCGTCCGGCTCGGGCAAGACCACTTTCCTCACCATTGCCGGCCTGCTCGAAACCTTCACCGGTGGTGAGTACCACCTCGATGGCGTGGAAGTGAGCAAACTGGACGACAATGCGCGCTCGCGTATCCGTAACGAGAAGATCGGTTTCATCTTCCAGGCCTTCAACCTGATTCCCGACCTGAACGTGTTCGACAACGTGGAAGTGCCGCTGCGCTATCGCGGGATGAAGGCCGCCGAGCGCAAGCAGCGAATCATGGATGCCCTGGAACGCGTCGGCCTGGCCTCGCGTGCCAAGCATTACCCGGCAGAACTGTCCGGTGGTCAGCAGCAGCGCGTTGCCATCGCACGCGCCCTGGCCGGCTCGCCGCGATTGCTGCTGGCGGATGAGCCCACCGGCAACCTGGATACGCAGATGGCGCGCGGCGTGATGGAACTGCTGGAAGAAATCCATCGCGAAGGCGCCACCATCGTCATGGTCACCCACGATCCGGAGCTGGCCGCTCGCGCGCAGCGCAACGTCCACGTGATCGATGGGCAGGTGGTGGACCTGGCGGAAGAGCCGCGTTTCCACGCCCATTCCCACCTCGCCCAGCCCTGATCGTCACACGCTCCCCAGGGGGACACGCCTCATGTTCAGCTATTACCTGCAGCTAGGCCTGCGCAGCCTGCGCCGGAACCCGGTGCTCACCGCCCTGATGGTGATGGCCATCGGGTTCGGCGTGGCCGCCTCGATGACGACGTATTCGGTGTTCCGCGCCACGTCGCGTAACCCCATCCCGCAAAAATCCGACGTGCTTTACAACGTGCAGGTGGACAACTGGGGGCCGGAGAACACGAAGAAGGGCGAGCCGCCGCCGGCCCTGTCCTACATCGATGCCACGGCGCTGCTGCGAGCGCGCAAGGCCGAGCGGCAGACGGTCACCTATCCGATCAACGTGTCTGTGATCCCGGATGACGCATCCCGCCTGCCGGTGCACAAGGGCGCGTATGCCACCGGGGCCGACTTCTTTCCGATGTTCGACGTTCCCTTCCTTCAGGGGCAGGGGTGGACCCGCGACGATGACGATCGTCACGCGAGCGTGGCCGTCATATCGAAGTCACTGAACGATGCACTCTTCAGCGGTGGTAACAGCATCGGCAAACAGGTCAATGTCGACGGACACCTGTTCCGGATCACCGGTGTCATTCAGGACTGGGCGCCGCAGCCGCTGTTCTTCGACGTGCCCAACACCGGTGGTTTCGACGACGGCGCCTCGGTGTACGTGCCGTTCAACCGTGCGGTGGACCTGCGGCTGCCGAATGGGGGCAACAACAATTGTCCGGCGGACCCAGGCGAAGGGTGGGACAACTACCTGCGGTCCGAGTGTATCTGGCTTTCCCTATGGGCCGAGGTTCCGACGACCTCCGCCGCCGAGTCCTATCGGCAGTACCTGGCCGGTTACGCCGCCGAGCAGCAACGTGCAGGCCGCTTCCGCTGGGCACCCAACGTACGCTTGCGCAACGTCATGGACTGGTTGTCGGTGAACGAAGTCGTGCCGCAGGAGTCGCAGGTCTCGCTGGTGGTCTCACTCGGCTTCCTCGTGATCTGCCTGGTCAATACGGTGGGCCTGTTGCTGGCGAAGTTCATGCGCCGTGCGCCGGAGATCGGCGTCCGCCGGGCACTGGGAGCGTCGCGCCTGGACATCTATGCCCAGTTTCTGATCGAGGCGGGCACGATCGGCATCGTGGGTGGTTTGCTCGGCCTATTGCTGACGGGACTGGGTGTGCTGGGCATCGGGCTGGTCTTCCCCGAACACATCGCCCGGCTGGCCACGCTCGATCCCGTGCTGGTCCTGCTCACGCTGCTGGTATCGATCGTCGCCTCGGTCGTCGCCGCTTTCTATCCGACCTGGCGGGCCGCGCAAGTGCAGCCCGCCTGGCAGCTGAAGTCCAACTGAGGATCACGCCATGCAGATTCGTCCCATCCTCTCGGCACTGCGCAGGCACAAGGCCGGTACCATCCTCATCGCGCTCCAGATTGCCCTGACGCTGGCCATCGTGTGCAATGCCCTGTTCATCGTGAACGAGCGCATCCAGCGTGCCAACCGGCCAACGGGCATGAACGAGTCCAACCTCGTGGCGGTGCAGAACCTGTACGTGGGCGCGCCCACGACGTTCCTGCCGCTCATCGCGACGGATCTTCAGGCGATCCGGAACATGCCTGGCGTTGAGGGGGCGTACGCCACCAACGCGTTTCCGCTGCGCAGGGGCGGATGGTCGACCAAAGCACGCATCACGCCGGACAAGGCGAAGGAGGGGGCGCAGACCGCGCTGTATTTCGGTGACGAAAGCGCATTGAAGACGCTCGGCGTACAGCTCGTCGCCGGACGTAATTTCACCGCTTCGGAAATCGGTTCCTTCGGGCGAGACAAGGACCCGGCACCGTCGCAGGTGATCCTTACCAAGTCGCTCGCAGACAAGTTGTATCCAGCGGGTGACGCGCTGGGAAAGGTGGTGTTCTACCGGAACGGAACGCCGTCCACGATCATCGGCATCGTGGCGAAGCTGACGGTGCCCTGGGTCGACTCGGACTTCATGGACAACGTGAGCATCATGCCCTTGACCATGGATTCCGCGTCGCAGATCTTCGTGGTGCGTACGAAGCCGGGACAGCAGGATGCCGTGTTCAAAGGTATCGCCAAGCGGCTCTACGACACCAGCCGCATGCGTGTGCTTCCGGAGAAATACGGTGTGCGTACCTTCGAGACGGTCCGCGCGAACGCCTATGAGGCGGATCGTGGCATGGCGATCCTGATGAGCGTGGTGTGCGGCGTGCTGCTGGCGATCACGGCGGCGGGCATTGTCGGGCTGTCCAGTTTCTGGGTGGGTCAGCGGCGCAGGCAGATTGGCGTGCGGCGGGCATTGGGAGCACGGCGTAGGGATATCCTCAGTTATTTCATGACCGAGAACTTCCTGATCGCCCTGGTCGGTGTGATCGTTGGCACGGTACTGGCGGTCGGACTCAGCCAGTGGATGGTCAACCACTTCGAGATGAAACGACTGTCGTTTACCTATGTCCTGGTCGGCGTGGTCGCCTTGCTGGGCCTTGGCCAGGCCGCGGTGCTGGCGCCGGCCCTGCGCGCTTCACGGGTATCGCCCGTCGAAGCGACGCGCAGCGTCTGAATCGAAGGACGATCGATGTTCGCTTATTACCTGGAACTGGCGGTGCTCGGCCTGGCGCGGAGCAAGGCACTCACGGTGCTGATGGTCGTGGCCATCGCGTTGGGTATCGGCGCCAGCATGACCACACTGACGGTGTTGCATGTGATGTCGGGCGATCCGCTGCCGGGACGCAGCGGGTCGATCTACATGCCCCGGCTCGATCCTCGCGGCCTGGACCATGCCGAGAACAGGGATATGCCTATCCAGGTCAGTTGGACCGACGGCATGCAGATGCT
This sequence comes from Luteibacter sp. ME-Dv--P-043b, assembly GCF_030209605.1. Classification (NCBI taxonomy): domain Bacteria; kingdom Pseudomonadati; phylum Pseudomonadota; class Gammaproteobacteria; order Lysobacterales; family Rhodanobacteraceae; genus Luteibacter; species Luteibacter sp. ME-Dv--P-043b. The sequence continues at coordinate 51,899 of NZ_JARVRT010000015.1, read as the reverse complement.
GCGCGAGCATCGCGCCGACCGTCAGGCGCTGATGGTCGGCGGCACCGTGCCGGTGCAGCCCGATGATCCGGGCATGGACCCGTTCTTCGAAAAGGCGCGTTATACGACCGCGGATTTTTTTCCGATGTTCCAGCCGCGTTTTCGCTACGGTCACGCATGGTCGGCCGCGGATGACGAGTCGCGTGCCCGTGTCGTCGTGATCGGTTCGGAGCTGAACGACCGGTTGTTCGCTGGCGCCGACAGCGTGGGCCGTACGTTGCGTGCCAACGGCGCGGACCTGCGTATCATCGGCGTGCTCGAACCGTGGCATCCCGTGCCTCACTTCTATGACATCTACACCGGCAGCTATTCCGGCAGCGAAGCCGTTTTCGTCCCGCTCTCGACGTACCGTGCACTGGCGATGACCCGCGCCGGCGGCATCAGTTGCTGGGGCGAGGGATCGACGGCGGAGGCGGACATGGAACGTGCCTCGTGCACCTGGTTGCAGTACTGGGTGCAGATCGACAGCGTGGAAGGGGTGGCCGCTTATCGTCGGTATCTCGATGGCTATGCGCGCGAGCAGCAGCGATCGGGGCGCTTCGCTAGGCCCGTGCCTGCCCAGTTGACCGGCCTGATGGATTTCCTCGACGAGCAGAAGGTGGTGCCGAGCGACGTTCGGCTCCAGGTGTGGCTGGCGCTGGGCTTCTTCGTGGTCTGCCTGGTCAACACGGTAGGCCTGATGCTTGCCAGGTTCATGCGTCGCTCGGGTGAAGTCGGCGTGCGTCGCGCGCTTGGCGCATCGCGCGGCAGCGTGTTCGCCCAACTGCTGACCGAAGCCGGATTGATCGGGGTGGCGGGAGGGCTGGGCGGCCTGCTGCTCGCGGCCGCCGGGCTGGCGATGGTCCGGATGCAACCGCACGACTCCGCGCGGCTCGCGCACATGGATGCCCCGATGCTCGCCGCCACGCTGGTGCTGTCCGTGCTGGCCGCGCTTGTCGCCGGCCTGTTGCCCGCGTGGCGCGCATGCAGCGTAACGCCGGGCCTGCAACTGAAGAGCCAATGATATGAACCTGCAGATCCGCCCCATCCTTTCCACGCTGAAGCGCCACCGCATCACATGCACGTTGCTCATCCTGCAGATCGCACTGACCTGCGCCATCGTCTGCAATGCCGTGTTCCTCGTGCGCGATCGACTGGACTGGATGGACACGCCCAGCGGCGTGGCCGAAGACCAGCTGGTCCGGATGGAAGTGGGTGACATTGGTACGCGCAGCGACGTGCATGCGCGCACCGAAGCCGACCTGACGGCGCTGCGGGCCTTGCCCGGGGTGCAGGCCGCGACCGTGATGAATTCGCTGCCCTTCGGCGACCGCAGCTGGAACGGCGGGATCACCCTGGAGCGCAACCAGCGCGAGTCGAGCGTGAATACCGGCAATTTCTACGGTGAGGGCGTCGGCGAAACCCTGGGCCTGCAGCTGGTCGCGGGTCGCTGGTTCCGTCCCGATGAGTACGCCTGGATGGATGACGTGGTCAGCGCCAGGGTCAAGGTTGCCCCTGCCCTCATCGTCTCGATGGCTACGGCCCAGAAGCTGTTCCCCGAGGGGCACGCCCTCGGGCGGCGTGTATTCGTCGGCGAGAACGAGATGCGTATCGTAGGCGTCGTCGCACGTCTGTCGCGTGCGGGTCATGACGACCGTGCAACCATAGGTATGACTACGATCGCGCCACTGCGCGAGTCCCCCGTCTGGGGCGCCGGTTTCGTCTTGCGTGTCAAGCCGGGCGAGGCAGACCGCGTGCTTGCCGCAGCGGTCGCTACCCTGCGCAAGCTCGACCCGCGGCGGGTGATCACCGAAAAGCAGACCTACAGGCAGATCCGCGATGAGTTCTTCGCCAGTGATCGCGCCATGGCCGTTCTCCTGGTCGGCGTCTGCGTGGCGCTACTGACTGTCACCGCACTCGGTATCGTCGGCCTGGCCAGCTTCTGGGTGGGGCAGCGACGCCGTCAGATCGGCGTGCGCCGCGCTCTCGGGGCGCGACGTGTAGACGTGCTGCGCTACTTCCAGACCGAAAACTTCCTGCTGACCAGCATCGGCATCGGTATCGGCATGGTCATGGCCTACGGCATCAACCTGCTGCTGATGTGGCAGTACGAGGCGCCACGCCTGCCGGCAGCCTATCTGCCCGCGGGCGCCGTGGTGCTCTGGTTGCTGGGACAAGTGGCCGTGCTTGCGCCGGCCATGCGTGCCGCAGCGGTTCCCCCGGTCGTGGCCACTCGTGGCTAGAATGGTGGAAAGTGTCGAAACGCATGCAACCCTTTTGCCCGGGGAAGCATCCATGGCTGCATGCAAAGGGAAAAGATGCGCTGCGTACTGATCATCGATGACAACCCGGCCGTGGGTGAAGCGCTTTCGCTCGTCCTCAGCCTGCGTGACATCCACCCACTCGTGGCGACTACCCCCGAAGAAGGCCTGGCCTTGCTGGCCGCCGGGCGTGTCGATGTCGTCATCCAGGACATGAACTTCACCGCCGACACCACGTCGGGAGAGGAGGGCGTGGCGCTGTTCCAGGCCATCCGCGCGCGGCATGCGGATCTCCCGGTCATCCTGCTGACGGCCTGGACGCATCTGGAAGCCGCCGTGGAACTGATCAAGGCCGGCGCCTCCGATTACCTGGCCAAGCCCTGGGACGACACAAAGCTGCTGGCCACGGTGGAGAACCTGCTGGAGCTATCCGAATCCACGCGCGAGGTCACCCGCGTGCGGGTGGAGCGTCGCCGTCGCCGCGAGGCGCTGGAGAGCCGCTACGACCTCGGCGGCCTGGTGTTCGCCTCCGAAGCCATGAGCCGCACCATCGAACTGGCCTGCCAGGTTGCCCGTTCGGATGTCTCGGTGCTGGTCACGGGCCCCAATGGCGCCGGCAAGGAGCGCGTCGCCGCCATCGTGCATGCCAACTCGGCTGTTCGCCGCGGGCCTTTCGTGGCGGTGAACTGCGGCGCCTTGCCGGGCGAACTGATCGAGGCGGAGCTCTTCGGTGCCGATGCCGGTGCCTACACCGGCGCCAACAAGGCCCGCGAGGGTCGCTTCGAGATGGCCGATGGCGGCACGCTGTTCCTCGACGAGATCGGCAACCTGCCCCTGCCGGGCCAGATGAAGTTGCTTCGCGTGCTGGAAACCGGCCAGTTCGAGCGCCTGGGCTCGGGGCGTACGCGCCAGGTCAAGGTGCGCGTCATCAGCGCTACCAATGCCGATCTCAAGGCGATGATCGCCGCGGGCACCTTCCGTGAGGATCTTTATTACCGCCTGAACGTGATCGACGTGAACCTGCCGCCGCTGGCCGAGCGCAGCGACGACATCCTGCCCCTGGCCGAGCACTTCCTCGACGGTCGCGCCGTGCTCAGCGAGGACGCGCGCGAAGCGCTACTGGGGCATGCCTGGCCGGGCAACGTGCGCGAACTGAAAAACGCCATTGCCCGCGCTGCGCTGCTGGCGCCCGACGGGCGCATCGAGCCCGTGCACCTCAACCTGCCGCCGCCGGTAGCCAGCCCCGGCCGCAGCCTGGATGAGCCCAGCCGCGAGTCGGTCGAAACGGCGTTGGCGTCCGCCGGCGGCGTGGTCAGTCGCGCGGCGAGCAGCCTGGGCCTTTCACGCCAGGCGCTCTACCGGCGCATGGAACGCTACGGGCTGGCGGGCTGACGAGCCACCGCATGCGCATACTGACCCTGGAAGGGCGCATGACCCTGGTGGTGGCCACCTCCGCCATCGTCGGTGCGCTGGTGTTCGCCGGGATATGCTTCTGGCCTTTCCCCCAGCTGGTCACCTGGATGCGCACGGTGCCCGCCAAATCGGGCAAGTTGCTGCCAGCGGTGCCGGTCGAGACTTTCGACGCCACTACGGCCCTGCTGATCTGCCTCGTCCTGCTGGTGCCGCTTTCCGCTTTGATGGCCCACGTGCTGATCGAACCGGTGCGCCGGCTGATGCGTGCGCTGGAAAGCGCGGTGGCCAGCTATCGCGACGGCGACTTCAGCATCTCCATCCGGTCGGAGCGCAACGACGAACTGGGTGACCTGATCCGGATGCACAACGAACTGGGCCAGACCCTGCGCGAGCAGCGCCAGCACCTGGCGCAGCGTGAATTGCTGCTGGACACCGTGGTGCAGAACACGCCCGTGGCCCTGGTGCTCACCGATACCGTAGGCAAGGTTACCTACGCGAATATCGCCGCGCGTCAGCTCTTCAATGAAGGTCGCGCGCTGGCCGGCCTGGATTTCCAGACGCTGCTGGACGCCATGCCCGAAAGCCTGCGCGCCGCCGCGGCCGCGGGCGAGGATGCGCTGTTCAACGTCGAGATGGAGGGCAGCGAGGAAACCTTCCACCTCTCCCAGCGTGGTTTCCGCCTGCAGGGGCGACCACACCGCCTGCAGCTCTACCGCCGGATGACCCGTGAACTGTCGCGCCAGGAAGTGCACACCTGGAAACGCGTGATCCGCGTCATCAGCCATGAGCTCAACAACTCACTGGCGCCCATCTCGTCGCTTTCCTATTCCGGTGCCGAACTGGCACGGCGCGGTGACCTGGAACGCCTGCCGGGCGTGTTCGCCTCCATCGGCGACCGGGCGAAGCACCTGCACGGTTTCATTTCGGGCTATGCCAGTTTCGCCAAGCTGCCGGCGCCACAGGCGGCCTCCGTGCCTTGGAAGCCGTTCCTCGACGGCCTGGCACTGCATGCGCAATTCCAACTGGCCGCGGCGGTGCCGGAACGGGACGGCTGGTTCGACGCGAGCCAGATCGAGCAGGTGCTGATCAACCTCATCAAGAATGCGCACGAGGCCGGCGGCGACGCATCCGGTGTCAGTCTGGCGGTGCACGCAGTGGGACGCGAGATACTGATCGAGGTCGCCGACAAGGGGCCCGGCATGAGCGACACCGTACTGGCACAAGCGCTGCTGCCGTTCTATTCGACCAAGCGCGCGGGTACCGGCCTGGGCCTGGCGCTGGCGCGGGAGATCGCCGAGGCCCACGGCGGGCGCATCGCCCTGTCCAACCGCGAGGGCGGCGGCCTGCGCGTCACCCTGGCGCTGCCCGCCGGTCCCGGCTGACCCGCTTCGCCTATACTCCGGGCAACACACCTCGGACAGGGATAACAGGTCATGGGAAGTATCGTCGCGCTGGTCGTAGTCGTGGTTGCCGTCACGATCCTGGCGAAGCTGATCCGCATCGTGCCGCAGGGCTACGAGTGGACGGTGGAAATGTTCGGCAAGTACACCGGCACGCTGAGCCCGGGCCTTCATTTCCTGATTCCGTTCGTCTATGCCATCGGGCGCAAGATGAACATGATGGAGCAGGTGCTCGAGGTCCCCTCGCAGGACGTCATCACCAAGGATAACGCGGTAGTCCGTGTGGACGGCGTGGTGTTCTACCAGGTGCTGGACGCGGCCAAGGCTGCTTATGAAGTGGCCAACCTCGAAGGGGCGGCGCTGGCCCTCATCATGACCAACATCCGCACGGTGCTCGGCTCCATGGACCTGGACGAGAGCCTCAGCCAGCGTGATGCGATCAACGCCAAGCTGCTCGGCGTGATCGACGAAGCCACGCATCCCTGGGGCGTCAAGGTCACCCGTATCGAAATCAAGGACATCTCGCCGCCACGCGACCTGGTGGACGCCATGGCGCGCCAGATGAAGGCCGAGCGCGAGAAGCGCGCCAACATCCTTGACGCCGAGGGCTTCCGCCAGGCGGCCATCCTCAAGGCCGAGGGCGAAAAGCAATCCGCCATCCTCAGCGCCGAGGGCAAGAAGGAAGCCGCCTTCCGTGAGGCCGAGGCCCGCGAACGCCTGGCCGAGGCCGAAGCCAAGGCCACCTCCATGGTGTCCGATGCCATCTCGCACGGCGACGTCAACGCGCTGAATTACTTCGTGGCCAACAACTACGTCGAGGCCCTGAAGGAAATGGCCAAGTCGCCCAACCAGAAAACCCTGCTGTTGCCGATGGAAGCCACGGGCATCCTCGGCTCGCTGGCGGGCATCGCCGAGCTGGCCAAGTCGTCCTTGGCCACGCAGCAACAGCAGCGTGCGCAGGCGGATACCGGCACCGCCAACCGCACCCCACCGTTGCCGCGCTGACGCCATGAGCCAGATCGCACTGCATTACCTGTGGTGGATCGCCGCCTTGCTGCTGCTGGGCGGCGAGGTGCTGCTACCGGGCTATTTCCTGCTCTGGATCGGCATCGCCGCCGCCGTCACGGGCATCGTGATGCTGGCGATACCCGACCTCACCGTGCTGGCGCAGGCGGTGGTATTCGTGGTGCTGGCCTTTGCCTCGTGCTTCCTCTACTGGAAGTGGCTGCGGCCTCGCCTGAACCGCTCTCCGGCGGGTAACGAGCGCCTGAACCGGCGCGGCGAGCAATTGATCGGGCAGCGTTACACCTTGTGCGAGCCGATCGTGCAGGGCCGCGGCAAGGCGAGGGTCGGTGACGGCATGTGGCTGGTTGCCGGCCCCGACCTGCCGCTGGGCGCCACCGTCGAAGTCGTCGGCATCGACGGCACCACCCTTCGCGTGAAGGCGGCGGACGTTGCCTGACACCGCACCGCTGACCGTCCCGGTGAGCTTCGCCACCACGGCGATCAACACCCGCATCGCGTTCCTGACCGAGCTCGCCCGTCGCCTGCACCAGTACGGCACCACGGCACCACGCCTGGAAACCGCCATTTCCCGGTCCGCACAGCGCCTGGGCCTGTCGGCGGAAGTCTGGTCCAGTCCCACCGCCATCATCGTGTCCTTCGCCGACCTGGGGCAGGGCGACGACGGCGTGGCCCAGGTCACCCAGGTGATGCGGCTGCCCCCAGGCGACGTCAACCTGGCCCGCCTGTGCGAGGCCGACCGCATCGCCGACGCGGTGATCGACGGCCAGATGGAACTGCGCGAAGGCTTCCACCTGCTGCGCAAGCTCGGCGCGCCGGAGACCTCCCGCGCGGCGTTGGGCGTCATCGCCAGCTACGGACTGTGTGCCGCTACGGTCGTCGGCCTGCTGTTGCACAGCGCCTGGCCCGACCTCATCACTGCGGGATTCATCGGCGTCATCATCGGCTGGATCACGGTGGCCTCGGGCAGCCGGCCGCGGCTGGCTACGGCCAGCGACGCCATCAGTGCCATGGTGGCCACGGCGATCGCCATCGTGGTCAGCGCCTACCTCGTGCCGCTGGCGGTGAAGTCGGTGATCCTCGGCAGCCTGATCGTGCTGATGCCGGGCATGGCGCTGACCACGGCGGTGCGCGAGATTTCCAGCCAGCACCTGGTCGCGGGCGTGGCCCGCATGGGCGGGGCCATCGCCACGCTGCTGAAACTGACCTTCGGTACGGTGGCGGCCAGCCAACTGTGTGAGGCCTTCGGCATCGTGTCGCGCGACTACGCGCTGGCGCCGTTACCCGGTTGGGCAGACTGGCCGATGCTGGCGATCGGTGCGTTCTCGTTCGCCATCCTGTTCCGCGCCGCGCGCCGTGACTGGCTGGTGGTCATGGGGGCAGTGATCGTGGGCTACCTGGCCACGCGCTGGGGCGGCAGCATCTCCGGCTCGCTGCCGGGGGCACCGTTCGGTGTGTTCGTCGGGGGGCTGTTGCTGGGCTCGCTGAGCAACGTCTACGCGCGCTACGCGAAGCAGCCCGGCGCGGTGGTCCGCGAGCCGGGCATCATCCTGCTGGTGCCGGGATCGGTCAGTTTCCGCAGCGTGTCGTACCTGCTCGACCACGATGCATCGCTGGGCATGGATACCGGGCTGCTGGGCGTGACCCTGTTGGTGTCGCTGGTGGCCGGCCTGTTGTTCGGTGACCTGATCGTGGCGCCGCGCCGGTCGTTGTAACCAGGGCTGCCGAATCGGCTTACGCTCATCCTACGACTTCCGGACGATGGTGGTGGCGGGGGCTCGCTCCTACGCTGGGGAGACGGTCTGCACGACGCAGGCTGAAACACGACGGACTCACGGAGCGAGACATCCCCATGACGGACACATTCACGATCGACCCCACCTACCCGCGGCCCGCGCTCGGCACGGACGTCCCTGCGGTAGTCAACCGCTCCCATTTGTCACCCGATGTCGGTGGGATGTTGCTGACGGTATCCACGTCCGAGAGGAATACCGGCGACCTGATCCACCTCTATTGGGATGGCGAGTGGATCGATACGGCCGAAGTGTCCTGGTACAACTACTGGATCGACTTCGCGGTGCCGCCGCCGGTGCTGCAACGACACCCGGGCAGCATCGAGGTGTATTACGTGGTGCAGACGGTGGGCGAGCCGGATACCCGGCAGGCGCGGCGTTCACCCTCGCTCACCCTGGATGCAAAGTTCACCCGTCCTGGCGGCGAGGGACCTTCGCCTACCGACATGACGGCGGTCAACGAAAACCTGAGGCCTATCGAAGGTACCGACGGGCTGACGAAGGGACAGGACCTGGCGTTGTCCATTCCCGCTTGGGAAAACATGGAGGAGGGTGCGCGGCCTGCCGTGTATTGGGGAAGCGAGGTGGTTGAGGTCGATCCGGCGACGGTTGTCGTGGGGCGTCCGGTCGAGGCCATCGTTCCGTGGGCCGTGATCGCGGCATCGCCGCAAGGCATCGTATCGGTGTCGTACGACATTCGCGATCGCGTCGGCAATACGTCAGGCAAGGCGCCGGCCGTCGACGTCAACGCCGTTTTCGACACGCTCCTGCCCATGCCCACGTTTGCCGGTGTCAATGCGCGTGGCCAGCTGGATCTGGGGCGCGCGCCTGCAAGTGACTACGATAGCCAGGCTTCGACGGTGACGGTCGAGGTGGCGTATCCCGATGTCGTCGACGGGGACGAGATTACCCTGACGCTCACGGGTACGACCTCGACCGGCCTGGTCCTCAATCCTTATCTGGAGACCACCTTCGCTGGCGGTGGCATGCCCGACGATCCCCGGACGGAAGGCCTTTCGACGCCGGACGGCCCCGTGATGACGCGGTACGAATTCAGCATTCTCCGCAGCTGGCTGGCTTACTTCGTGGGCGGAACGGTGTTTGCCGGTTACGTGGTGAAGCGCGGCGCGAGCATCCGTGAGTCGGCGACCCGAACCCGACCGATTATCGGTGAGGCCGCCGTCCCTCCCGCGCCCGATGTGCCACAGAGTGTGGATGGGGTGCTTGACCTGGCCACGGTAAAGGGTGACATCGAGGTACGCATGCCGGTCGGGTCGACCTTTCCGGCCGAGTGGGTGGCTACCCTGCGGATGCGCAGCGACGAATCGGCCCAGAGCCTCGAAATGAGCATGACCGTTGGCCAGGCGGACGATCAGGATCGGCTGGTCTGGATGCTGCCGCGCGGTCGCCTCGAGGAACTGCGTGCGAAGACATGGCGGCTAACCGTCGCCTTTGCCAACGCGGACAAGGCGACATGGCTTTCCGGCGTCGCTACCGTAAACCTGCGCCAGGCGCCCGCGGCGATATCCTGGCCCGACCTGGCGTTGCCGCAGGCATCCGCCGACAACGAACTGGCGTTATCTGCGCTGCGCGATGCGTCGGTAAAAGTCGTGCTGACGCCGAACGGCCTCTTCCAGGATGGGGATGACGTATCCCTGGAATGGGCAGGCAGGGCCTCGGGATCGTGCGTCGTGCAAGGCGTGCCACCGCGGGCCATGGTCTTCGACGTACCTCGGCAGGAGGCGGCAAAGGACGCTGGCAAGACGATATCGGTGGTTTACACGGTGAAACGCCACGGGACGGTGATCGGTCCCTTACCCGCGAAAGCCCTGGCCGTCCGTATCGCTGCGGCGACCATCGGCGACCTTCCACCACCGCATACCGATGCACTGAATGGCGACTCACTCGATGTCACCCGGTCGGCCGATGGCATCACGCTCACCACGCCCTCGACGGCTGACGTGCGTCCAGACGATGCAGTGCGTTTCCAGTGTCGTGTTCCTGGATCGCCATGGAATGATCTCTTGGCGACCGCGGCCACCGGTCATGCGAGTGCAAGCGTCAGTGCGGACCAGCTCATCCCTGCGCTGGGTGGCGTGTTCGAAGCCCGCTACGTCGTCACCCGCGACGGCCTGTCGCGAACCTCCGATACCCTGTCCGTTCCCCTTCGGGGCTACAACTCCAACGATCCCCGGCTGCCCAAGGCGTCGATCGACGAGGCCACGGAAAAACCCGGCGGCAAGGGCCATCCGTTCCTGGACATGAACCGGCCGCTCCCGGAGTTCCTTACCGTCCGGGTCCCGCGCTGGCCGTTCATGCGCGCGGGCCAGCGCCTGACGGTGTCGGCACGCGGGTTCATCGATTCGATCCTGCTGGCCGATACCATCGATCTGGCGGACGCCATGGTGGTGACCGCCTCGCATCTGGAGAAGGGCGTCGCCGTTCGCTTGCCCAGGTCGTGGCTGCTCGGGCAACCCAAGGTCGCTGCCACCGACATCGAGATCGTCGTCAGCATCGAGCGTCCCTTGGCAGCGGCCGGTTTTCGCTACATGACCTTGCCCGTGGCCGTCGTCAACGTGGTCAATCTCGACGAGGTACGGAAGTCGAGTGAGGGAGCGGGGGCGGCCACAAATCCCGAGGCAGGCGGCGGACCACCGTTGCCCCCGGTCGAGGATCGTCCGTCGCTTGCGATCGAGGAAGCCCGCACTTACGCCGGCAATACCACGCCCTATCTGGACATGACGAGGCTGGAGAACGACGCGACGTTAGTGCTGAAACCCTGGACGGGCATGGCCATCGGCGACCGCATTCATGTCGTGGTCGCAGCGACGCGAATGACCGGCGTAAGCGCCACGGCTTCCGCCACTGCCACGGTGATAGACAAGTACGCGATCACGGCACGCGACCTGGGGACGACCATCCGGTTCCCGCTGTCACGGTCCTGGCTCCAGGACGTGGTGCAACGACAGGGCTTTCCGCTTCAGCTCGACTTCGAAGGTTTGTGCAACCGGAAAAAGGACTTCTTTGCGACGGTGATTCTGACGAAGCACGGCGCGGGCGGCTCGGGCGAAGGTGTTTCTCCCGGTAATGCTGGCGCCGGAAGCACAGGTAATACGAGCGGCACAAGTAGTACCGGCGGCGCAAGTAGTACGGACGGCGCAAGTAGTACGGACGGCGCAAGTAGTACGGACGGCACAGGTAATACGGGAGGCTCGGAGAATGCCGGCACAGGTGGCTCGGGGAATACCGGGGATACCGGCGCGGGAGACGCTGGAGTGGGCGGCGGTGGGTCTGGCGGGACAAACAACTCGGACAGTGCGTTTATCGATCTCGTGCATTATCACTGGTCGGGATTCCTCGGCGTTGCGGAAAATCGCCTGCTTGCCTATAGCCGGCCAGGCCCGACAGGGTATCCGTTGAAGCCGGCGACTATTAAGGGCACGCCGGTATATCTTGCGGACCAGGTGCGTCGTCTGTTGCTCGAATTCGACGTCATGACCGTTCCAGGAAAGCGGTACACGATTATTTCCGTGACCCGGTACTTTCAGCCGGGCGTTGATATCGAGGTGGCAGGTGCGACGTACGTGCGTGACCGGTACATAGCGGGTCGATTTCACCACACATCGTTCGTTGCGACATCGTCGTCGGTCACCATCAGTGTTTTTTCCAGGAAAGCGGCCTATTCGACGCGTTACCCCCTTGAGCTTGAGGGCTTCTCGATAGCGAGGGATGAGGGGACGATCGATCGTGACAGCGTTGCTCCACCACTCGTGAAGCGCTGACGCTGGGAGCGGATACGAATGACGCCAGTACGGCAAGCCGTCTGGCGTCGGTCGTGCTTCTTCGGTGTAGCGTGAGGCTCAGGCCAGCAGGTCGCTTTCTTTCTTGCCAGCCTTCAGTGCATCGTTGAACCAGCGGGGGCGCTTGCCGCGACCCGACCAGGTCTGTTCGGCATCGTCCGGATTGCGGTACTTTGCCGCTACGGACGTGCCGGTACGACGTGACTTCGGGGCTCGTACGCCGAACACCTCATCAAAGGTCAAACCCTCGGCCTTGATCATGCCATTGATTTTATCGCGCAGGTCGGAAATCCGGTCCTTGCGCATTTCGTTCTGGCGCGACTGGGCCTTGGCGATCAACTCGCTGAGCTGGTTGAGGTTGAGATTCTTGATATCGATGGCCATGGGCATCTCCCGGTGGTGATTTAAGAGGGTGGTTGCCCGGTTAATCAGGCTATTAACCGGAAAGGGTTAACGAGCGTAATTGTGACCTAATTGGCGTACCCATGGGAACTCCATATGGGATGCTCGACGTTATCGCACTAAATTATCGGATTAGTCCTACAGTTCATGACGGGCTATCTGGCCCAATTCAGCTCGATCGCCGGCCGTTGTGATCGCCGGCCCTCGTCTTCCTCAACAAGGAAATCGTCATGTCTATCGCGCGTCCACGTCAATCCCTATTAGGCCTCATCCTCGCCGGTAGCCTTTGTCTTTCCGGGAGCGCCCTCGCCGAATCCGCCATTTACGGCGGTGGCCCCTTTTACAGCGGCGGTACCGCTGTGATGAACGACCTTCGCGCGTCCGGATTCACTACCGTGATGTTGTGGAGCGTGCATGTGGATACCAACGGCGACCTGCATCTCAATGACGAACCGCTTATCAGCGATGGCCTTTACGTCGGTCCGAATACCGGTTGGTCGGCTGAACTGGCGACCCTGAAGCAGGCGCCGACCTCGGTCAATCGCATCGAGGTATCGATCGGGGCAGGCGGCACCACGGATTTCGAGAGTATCGAGGCGCTGGTGAACGGCACCGGCGCGGGTTCCGGCACCGGCCCGGACAGCATCCTCTACCGTAACTTCCAGTTGCTAAAGCAGATTACCGGGGCGGATGCGGCTAATTTCGATGACGAGAGCGCCTACGACCTGGCGTCCGCGACAGCGTTCGGCAAGATGCTGGCCGGCCTGGGCTACAAGATCACGTTTGCGCCCTATACCAACCGCAGTTTCTGGGCGTCGTTGAAAACCAACCTGGGCAGCACCGTGGATAAGGTCTATCTGCAGGCCTACGCCGGCGGGACGGGTAATAATCCGGCGCAGTGGACGAGTGCGCTGGGCATGCCGGTGATTCCTGGGTTGTGGTCGAAGAATGGCAGCGGCTGCTCGGCCGGTGATTCACCGGCGACCGTGCAGTCGAAGATGGCGGCGTGGAAGCAGAGCGCGGTCATCCCGGGCGGCTTCATGTGGCTGTACGACGATATCCAGAAGTGCTCCGCGTCGGGTCGGACCACGGCGGATTATGCAAGGGCGATCAATACCGCGGTGGAATGATGCGATGTCGCTGAGGGTGACGACGCTAGTGCGATGCGCCGGGGCCCCGACATGTAGGAGCGCGCGTTTGCGCGCGACATCTTTTTTGCGATAACCCCGGAGCTGGCGCGCCAGCTCCGGGGTTTGGCCTCAACACATGTCGCGCGCGAGCGCGCGCTCCTACATGGGGCGTTACGGCCTGCTCAGGGGTTGAGCAGCGCCAGCAGGTCGTCGCGGGTGATGTTGCGGGCTTCGGCATCCGTGCGGGCACGGTATTCGAAGGTGCCGGCTTCCAGGCCGCGTCCGCTGACCACCACGCGGTGCGGGATACCGATCAGCTCCATGTCCGCGAACATCGGGCCGGGACGCAGGCCGCGGTCGTCCAGCACGGCATCCACCCCGGCCTGTGACAGCGTCTGGTAGAGCGACTCGGCGGCTTCGGTGACGAGCGGGTCGTTCTTCGGATTGATGATGCAGACGGCCACGCGCCATGGCGCCATGGCGTCGGTCCAGATCATGCCGGCGTCGTCGTGGCGCTGCTCGATCGCCGCGGCCACGATGCGGCTGACGCCGATGCCGTAGCAGCCCATATACATGGTGGCCATCTTGCCGTTGTTGTCGAGTACGCGGGCGCCCATGGCCTCGGCGTATTTCTGGCCGAGCTGGAAGATATGGCCGACCTCGATGCCGCGGGCCAGGCGCAGCGTGCCATGGCCATCCGGGGAGGTGTCGCCGTCGACTACCTTGCGGATGTCGGCCACACGGTTGATCCGCGCATCGCGCTGCCAGTTGGCGCCGGTGTAATGGGTGCCGTCCTGGTTGCCGCCGCAGACGAAATCCGCCAGCACCGCGGCGCTGCGGTCGACGATGACCGGGATGGTGTCGGGCAGGCCGACCGGGCCGATGAAGCCGGGACGCGTACCGATCGCGGCGAGGATGTCCGCCTCGCTGGCCAGTTCGGAGGTGTCCGGCAGCTCGGGCAGGTGGGCCGCCTTCACTTCGTTGATGTCGTGGTCGCCACGCACCACCAGCGCGACCAGGCCTTCCGCGCCGCGCACCAGGATCGTCTTGACCGTCTGCGCCGCGGGCACGCCAAGGAGCGCCGTGATCTCCTCGATGGTGCGCTGGGTCGGCGTGGCGACGCGCGCCAGTTCGGCCGACGGTGCCGGACGCTCGATGCCGGGCGCCATGGCTTCGGCTTTCTCGATGTTGGCCGCGTAGGACGAACCGTCGGAGAACGCGATGGCATCCTCGCCCGAGTCGGCGATGACCTGGAATTCGTGGCTAGCGCTGCCGCCAATGGCGCCGGTGTCGGCATCCACGGCGCGGAAGGTGAGGCCCAGGCGGGTGAAGATGCGCGAATAGGCGTCGTACATCACCTTGTAGGTGTCGCCCAGCGATTCCGGCGTGAGGTGGAAGGAATAGGCATCCTTCATCAGGAACTCGCGCGCGCGCATCACGCCGAAGCGAGGGCGGATCTCGTCACGGAACTTGGTCTGGATCTGGAAGAAGTTGAGCGGCAGCTGCTTGTAGCTTTTCAGCTCGTTGCGCGCGAAATCGGTGATGACTTCCTCGTGCGTGGGGCCGTAGCAGAACTCCTGCTCCTTGCGATCCTTGATCTTCAGCAACTGCCCGCCGAACTTCTCCCAGCGGCCGGTCTCTTCCCACAGCTCACGCGGTTGCACCGAGGGCATCAGGACCTCGATGGCGCCGGCGCGGACCATTTCCTCGCGCACGATGGCTTCCACCTTGCGCATGATGCGCAGACCCAGCGGCGACCAGGTGTACAGGCCGGACGCCAGCTTGCGGATCATGCCGGCGCGCAGCATCAGCTGGTGGCTGGCGATTTCCGCGTCGGCGGGAACTTCCTTGACGGTGGCGAGATGGAACTGGCTGAGGCGCATGCGGGCGATTCGTCGGGAGTGAACGGACGATTATAGGTGCAAGCCCGGCCCCGCGCCGGGCATCTATTTGCAGTACAGGGTCATCTGGGCCTGGGTGGTTTCCACCTGGCGCTTCTTGCCGGCGTCGTCGAGTGGCTGGGTGCCGCCCTTGCCGTCGTCCACGGAGACGACCTGGTCCTTGCCCAGCACGTCCATGTTCTTGCGCAACTGGTCGCACAGCCTGGCCCGGTTGGCCGGGTTGTCGGCCACCGGGCTACCCGGCGGCGGAGGCGTGCTGGCAGCTTTCGCGGGTGCGGCCGGTGCGGTTGAGGGTGCGGGCGCTGCCGCGGTGCCGCTGGTCTTCACGGTCTCGTACTTCACCTTGCCCGGGGGCGGCGTGTCGGCGTAGTGCGTGACGCCCTGGGCGTCCTTCCACTTGTAGGCCTGGGCCATCGCCAGGGGGCAGGCCGTGACGAGGATCGCGAGAGCGAGGCAGCGGCGCATGCGTGGTTCCGGCAGGGGAAGGGTGGCGCAACAAGTATCACCGGGCCCGCGCGCGTGCAAGCGACGACGCCTGGGCTACACTGATGGCCCACGTTACGGCTTTGGCTATGAGCGATTCGATCCAACCCCGGGGGCCGCGACACCGCGGCATCTATCTGCTGCCGAACCTGTTCACCACGGGCGCGATGTTCTCGGGGTTCTACGCGATCGTCTCGGCGATCGCCGGCCACTACCAGACGGCCGCCCTGGCGGTGTTCGTCGCCGCCATCCTCGACGGCATGGACGGCCGCGTCGCTCGGATGACCAACACCCAGAGCGAATTCGGCGTGCAGTACGACTCGCTGTCCGACCTGGTCAGCTTCGGCCTGGCCCCCGCGCTGGTGCTCTACACGTGGGCGTTGTCGTCGCTGGCGGATTACGGCCCCGTCTGGGGCAAGATCGGCTGGGCGGGGGCGTTCATCTACGCGGTGTGTGCCGCCCTTCGGCTTGCCCGTTTCAACACGCAGGTGGGCGTGGCCGACAAGCGCTATTTCCAGGGGCTGGCCAGTCCCGCTGCGGCGGGTCTGTGCATGTCGTTCGTCTGGACGATGGCCAAGTTCGACGTATCGGGTCCGTCGGTGGCCTTCTTCGCCTTGCCGCTGGCCGTCATCGCCGGGCTGTTGATGGTCAGCAACGTGCGCTACTACAGCTTCAAGGCGTGGCCCCAGGGCGACCGCGTGCCCTTTATCTGGCTCATCGCCGCCGTGCTGGTCGTCGTGCTGCTGGTGATCGACACCGCCCGCGTGCTGTTCGCGGTGGCCGTGTTCTACACGGTGTCCGGTCCGGTCATGACGTTGTGGGGCCGCGCCGCGCACCGTCGTCGTGTGCGTCGCCACGCCAGGACGACGGGGGCTCCCTGATGTCGGCCGTGCCCGTCCGCCATGCGCGCTTGCTGAAGGTCATGGGCGTCACGCCGTGGCGTCTTCGGGCGGGTGAGATGGCATCGCGTTCCGTCGATGCCATCGAGGGTGAGGGTCCGGCGACCACGGGAGAGCGTGCCACCTGCGTCGTCATCCTGCCCGCGGGATGCACCGAGCGCGAGCGGGACGTGGTCGGGCATGCGTTGCGCGCCTTCGGTGCGGTCACGGCTCGCGCAGCACGCCTGGAGGTTGGCGCCGCCGGCCTGGGGCACGTACCCGCGGCGGCCACGTACCTGGTCTTCGGCGATGCCCAGGCGCGCGCCCTCGGCCACCAGCTTTCCGCCGCACAGCAGGGCGCAGCGCAGATCGTGCTCGTGGACACGCCCTCGCTCATCCTGACCGATGCCGCCGCCAAGCGCCGCCTCTGGAACGGCCTGCGCGCCCTGGGCCGCGCGTTCGCACGGAACTGATCCGCCATGGCTGCCGTCACCCGCCCGTCCACCGAAGTCCGCGTGATGCGCCGCGAAGACCTCGATGCCGTGGTCGCCATCGAACATGCGTCCTATCCCTTCCCTTGGACAGCGGGCATCTTCCGCGACTGCCTGCAGGCCGGGCACAACTGCTGGGTGCTCGTGCACGACGACCAGGTGGCCGGCTACGGCATCCTGTCGGTGGCCGCGGGCGAGGCCCATGTACTCAACATCTGCATCGGCGACGCCTGGCGCGGCCTGGGCTACGGAAGGCGCATGATGCGCCGGCTGATCGATCTGGCCCGGTGGTATGGCGTGGAGCGGGTGTTCCTCGAGGTGCGCCCGTCCAATCCCGCCGCCAAGGCCTTGTACGACTCGCTGGGTTTCCACGAGATCGGCCGCCGGCCGGGCTACTACCCCGCGGAAGGCGGCCGCGAAGAAGCCATCGTCATGGCCTTCGACATGCAGCGCCCCGCCTAGTCGAAGGCTCAGCCCTCGCGCAGCAGGGCCATCGGCGAGGTGTTCAGCACCCGTCGCGTGCCGAACAGCCCGATCAGCATCACCACGACCGCCGCCCCGGCCGCCGTGCCGATCAGCGGCCACAGCGGAGGAACGAAGTGCTCGATGCGGAACACCGCCTGGCCCATCCATAGCCCCGCCCCCGCCGCGCCCAGTGCCGCCGTCAGCCCCGCGACCAGCCCCAACAGCGCGAACTCGCAGGCCGCCGCCGCGCGCAACTGCGTGCGCGTGGCGCCCAGCGTGCGCAGCAGGGCGGCTTCCTTGCGGCGTTCCTGCGCGCTGGCGGCCAGCGCCGCGGTGAGCACCAGGGCGCCTGCGAGCAGGCTGAATCCGAGCACCCAGCGCACCGCGCCACCCACCCGGTCGACGATGTCGCGCACGCGATCGAGCAGGGCATCGACATCGATCAGGCTGAGGTTGCCGTAATCGCGCGACAGGCGCGCCAGCTCGTCCGCATGGCCACGTGGCAGGTAGAAGCTGGTCAGCCACGTGTGTGGAAGGTCGGACGCGTGGGCCGGATCGAGCATCAGGAAGAAGTTGACCCGGAACGAACTCCAGTCAACCTTGCGGATGCTGGTCACGCGAGCGTCGATGCTGCCTTCACCCACCTCGAAACGCAGGGTGTCGCCCAGCTTGAGCTGGAACCGGTCGCGCCAGGACGTATCCAGCGACACCTCCGCCTGGGCGGGTGCGGGGCCCGGCCACGCACCGGCGATCACCTGGTTGGACGGCGGCAGGTCCGCGCTCCACGACAGGCGCAGCTGTTGGTCCGCGGCATCGCGCGCCTGTGGGTCGGCGAACGTCAGCGTATCCACGGCGTGGCCGTTGATCGCCGTGAGCTTGCCCACGGCCAGCGGCATCATGTTGCTGCGCGTGGCGCCCATCTTCGCCAGGGCATCGGTGAAACCCTGGCGCTGGTAGTCCTGCAGGTTGAGCGCGAACCAGTTCGGCGTGTCGGCAGGAAGCTCGCGTCGCCAGCCGTCCAGCAGCGACGGTGCGATCACCGCCAGAAGGAGCAGCGCGCACAGGCCGAGAGACAGCGCCGTGGCCTGCACCAGCGACAGGCCGCGGCGGCGGGCGAGCGCGGCCAGGCCGAGTCGCAGCGCAGGATGCGCACCCGGCGCCACGCGACGGGCGATCACCAGCAGCAGGGCGGACAGCAGGGCCGCGACCACGGCCACGCCGGCCAGGCTGGCGGCAAGGATGCCGGCCAGCTTGGCCGAGTCGCTCTGTACCCAGACCAGCGCGATGGCGGTCAGCAACGGGATCAGGTACAGCCCATCGAAACGGCGCACGCGACGCTGCATGGACTCGCGGAACACCGCTACGGGCGGCACCTCCGCGAGACGGACCAGGGGCGGCAACGCAAAGCCCGCGAGCACGGCCAGGCCCATGGCGGCGGCCGCGAACGCGGGGCCGAGCGGCAGCGTGGTCGGTATGTTGTCGAACAGTTGCTGCGCGAAATACCACGCGCCCTGGGCCAGCGCGAGGGCAATCACCATGCCCAGCGCGGCGGCGGGCAGCGCCAGCGCCGCGAGGGTGCCGACCAGCAGGGCGGCCACCCGTCGACGGGGGACGCCGAGCGCGCGCAGCAAGGCCACTTCGGAGGCCTTGCGCCGTGCATAGCGCGACGCCGCGAGCGCGATCGCCACGCCAGCAAGCAGGGCGGAAAGCAGGGCGGTCAGGCGCAGGAAGGCGCTGGCCCGGTCGAACGCCGAGCGCATGCGCTCCTGCATCTTCTCCGGCGTGACCAGCTCGGCGCCCTGGGGCAGCGGCGAGGCTTCCAGCGTGCCTCGCCAGGTCGCCACGGCGCCGGCGGGGCCGGACACCAGCAGGCGATGACGGGCGCGACTGCCGACGGAGAGCAGGCCGGCCTCGCTGGCGTCGTCGAGGTTCATCTGGGCACGCGGCGCCAGGGCGAACAGCTCGCCGCCGTCTGGCTGGCGGAGCAGCTCGCCCGTGACGTGCAGGTCCTTGCCGCCCACCTGCACGGTCTGCCCCGGCCGGATGCCCAGCCCGACCATGGCGCGGTGATCGAGGAACAACTCGCCGCGGCCGGGCCCGTGCGCCACTCGGCTGCGCCCGTCCGCACCGCGCACTTCCAGCGTGCCACGCAACGGATAGGTGGCATCGGTGGCCTGCACCTCGACCAGCTGGCTGCGCTCGCCGACGAACGCCACGCTACGGAACGAGGCGCCGCGCGACACGGTCAGGCCGTCATCCTGCGCGGCACGGAACAACGGCTCGGGCAAAGGTGCCGGGGCGGTCACGCCGAGGTCGCCGCCGATCAACTCGGCCGCGCTGGCGAGGATGCCGCGCTCGATCCGCGTGGACAGCGTGGCCACCACGCCGAGTGCGATGACCGCCAGCACCAGCGACGCGGCCAGCGTACGCAGCTCGACCAGATGCCACTCGCGGCGCAGGGTACGCAGGGCCAGTCGTGTGACGTTCACGCGGCAACCTCGAGACGGCCCTCGTGCAGCGTGGCCGAGCGTGCGCAGCGAGCGGCCAGGCGCGGATCGTGGGTCACCAGGATCAGGGTGGTCGCATGCTGGCGATTCATCGCGAACAGCAGGTCGCCCACCTGTTCGCCGGTGTGCTGGTCGAGGTTGCCCGTGGGCTCGTCGGCGAAGAGCACGCGTGGCCGGTGTACGAAGGCGCGCGCCAGGGCCACGCGCTGTTGCTCGCCGCCGGACAGCTGGGCGGGATAATGGCGGCGCCGCGCCGTCAGCCCCACCGCGTCGAGCGCGGCGTGCGCACGTTCGCGCGCACCGTCGTCGCCTTCCAGCTCCAGGGGCAGCATCACGTTTTCCTCCGCAGTGAGCGCGGGCAGCAGGTGGAACGACTGGAAGACGAAGCCGACCAACCGCCGCCGGATCGCCGCGCGGGCTTCCTCGTCCACCGCTTCCAGCGCCTGGCCGTCGATCCGCACGCTGCCCGAGGTAGCGACGTCCAGCCCGGCAAGCAGTCCCAGCAACGTGGTCTTGCCGGAGCCGGAGGCGCCGACGATGGCGAAACTCTCGCCCGCGGCCACTTGCAGGTTCACGCCCGAGAGGATGTCGAGTCGTCCCTCCGGGCCGAAGACCGACTTGGTAACATCGGTCACTTCGAGAAGAACACGGGAAGAATCGCTCATGCGTCGTTGCCTGGTCCTGTTGCTATGGGTTTGCTGCGCCATCGCCTCCGCGGCGGATGCGCCACGCAAGGTGCTGGTGCTCGGGGACTCGCTGTCGGCGGCGCACAACATCCCCGTGGACGCGGGATGGGTTCGCCTGCTCGAGGCTCGCATGTCGAACATGGCGACGCCGTGGACGATGGTCAATGCCAGCATCAGCGGCGAGACCTCGCTCAGCGGGAAGAATCGCCTGCCTGCCTTGCTCAAGGCACAGCATCCCGCCGTCGTGGTGATCGAACTGGGCGCGAACGATGGCCTGCAAGGCCTGCCGTTGACGCAGCTGACGGCCAACCTGGATGCGATGGTCGCCGCCGCGAAGGCCTCCGGCGCCAAGGTGCTGCTGCTGGGCATCGAACTGCCGGTCAATTACGGCCCGCAGTACCGCGACGGGCTACGCAAGGTCTACGCGGATGCCGCTGCCCGCCACGGCGTGCCGCTGGTGCCGTTCCTGCTCGACGGCGTGGCACTCGACCCGTCGCTCATGCAGGACGACGGCCTCCATCCGAAGGCCAAGGGCGAGCCGCGTGTCGCGGAGAATGTGTGGAAAACGCTAAGCCCTTTACTTAGGTAGACGACGCCGCGTGCACGTCGTCGTACCCAGAATAAACGTTGGTTTCCGGTCTTCACGCTGTGCTCACCGGTTCGGCCGTTAACTCTTCACATTTGTGAATCAGCGAAGGAGTGGAGCGATGAGCAACCGCGATGAACAGGCAGGCCTGATCCTTCTGGTCGAAGACAACCGCCAGATTGCCGAGATGGTCGGCGAGTTCCTCGAGCGCAGGGGCTATTCGGTCGACTATGCCGCCGATGGCGTCAGTGGTCTCCACCTGGCCGTATCCAACAGCTATGACGTGATCGTGCTCGACCTCATGCTTCCGGGCATGGACGGTCTGGACGTGTGCCGCAAGCTCCGCAAGGACGGCAAGAAGTCCACGCCGGTGCTGATGCTCACGGCGCGCGACACGCTGGAAGACAAGCTGGTCGGCCTCGAGGCCGGTGCCGACGATTACCTGGTCAAGCCGTTCGAAGTGCGTGAGCTGGAAGCGCGCCTGCGCGCCCTGATCCGCCGCGACCGCCGCCAGGTCTCCTCCGAGGTGCTCAACGTCGGCGACATGACGCTCGACACCGCCACGCTGCGCCTGACGCGCGGTGGGCAGGAACTCACCGTTTCGCCGATCGGCCTGAAGCTGCTGGCCATTCTCATGCGCGAATCGCCGCGCGTGGTCAGCCGCCGCGATATCGAGCGCGAGATCTGGGGCGACACGTTGCCCGATTCCGACACGCTGCGCTCGCACCTGTACAACCTGCGTCGCGTGATCGACAAGCCGTTCGAGCGTCCGCTGCTGCACACGATCCATTCGGCCGGCTACCGCCTGGCGGACCTGGATTCCGAAGTCGCCGCGTCGCAGACGGCATGAGGAACGTGCAGGACCGGGCATAGTCGATGGAAGGCAGCAAAACGCGGGGAACCATCCGGCGGGGCTCGTTCAAAGCCCGTATCGCGGTGGTTTTCGTCCTGCAGACCCTCGTCGTCGTCATCGCATCGCTGATGGCGGCGAACAACGTGGCGCCGATCAGCGCCGCGATCGCCATCATGCTTTCATCGGGCGGCCTGGCCTGGCTGGCCGTGTCCCGTGAGTGGATGCCCGTCCAGGCACTGGCACGCCTGCTGGAAGGCTGGGACCCCGATCGCCCGGACATGGCGGGCCTGCACGAGCAAAGCGGACGCAAGTCGGACGGCGATGTGTCGCGGCTGGTGCGTGGACTGCACGGCCTTGCGTCGCGCATCGAAGGTTACAGCGAGCGCGAGCGCAACTTCACGCGTGACGCCAGCCACGAACTGCGCAGCCCGCTCACGGTCATCAAGATGTCGTCTGACATGCTGGCCGACGAAGCAGACCTCTCCGAATTCGGGCATCGCTCACTGGAACGCATCCGGCGCTCCACACGCGAACTCGAGGCGCTGGTCGAGGCCTTCCTGATTCTTTCCCGCGAGTCCGACCAGGGGCTTGCCGAGGAAGACTTCGTGGTCAACAAGGTGTTGCGCCAGGAAGTGGATTACGCACGCGAGTTGATCGCGGGCCGCCCCGTCGAACTGGTGCTGGACGAGCCGGCCACGTTTGCCTTGCATGCGTCGCCGCGTGTGTTCGCGGTGCTATGCGGCCAGCTGATCCGGCATGCCTTGCAGCAGACCGATCAGGGCACGGTGGTGGTCACCGTCATGCCCGGCAGCGTCAGTGTCATCAATCCCGCGGTGGACGCGCCGGAACCGGGCA
This sequence comes from Luteibacter sp. ME-Dv--P-043b, assembly GCF_030209605.1. Classification (NCBI taxonomy): domain Bacteria; kingdom Pseudomonadati; phylum Pseudomonadota; class Gammaproteobacteria; order Lysobacterales; family Rhodanobacteraceae; genus Luteibacter; species Luteibacter sp. ME-Dv--P-043b. The sequence goes on along the minus strand of NZ_JARVRT010000015.1, from coordinate 28,954 downwards.
CGCGTCGGCATGCGTCAGTCAATCCGCATGGATTCGACCTGGCCATCGCGCGGCGACTGTCGGATCGCTTCCAGTGGCCGTTGGAGACCCGTTCGCTTCCGGGTGCCAACCGCGTGTCCAGCGTCCGCTTCCCGCATCCACAGCCCGTCGAGGCCTGATTCCCGACTGCAGCGTGCCGAGCGCTGTCACGCAAGGCGCCGTCAGGTCTCGTCCGGCCGCTCGCGCACGGGGTGCTTGCTGAGCTTGCGTTGCAACGTGCGCCGATGCATGCCGAGGCGACGCGCCGTTTCCGAGATATTGCCTTCGCATTCGGTCAGCACGCGCTGGATGTGTTCCCACTCAAGGCGCCGCAGCGGCAGCGGGGCATCCGGTGCGTCGGCGAAGTCGTCGGAATCCAGTGGGCCGGAATCGCCGTCGAGCAGGGCGCGGACCACGGCATCCGCATCCACGGGCTTGGCCAGGTAGTCGTGCGCACCGCGCTTGATCGCTTCGACGGCCGTGGCGATCGAGGCGTAACCCGTCAGCAGCAATACGCGCATGTCCGGCACCAGCGACTGCAGTTCCGGGATCAGGCGCAGGCCGTTCTCGTCGCCCAGTTTCAGGTCGAGCACGCAGTAACGCGGCTGGTGACGGCGGGTCAGGGCACGCGCGTCGTCGGCCGTATGCGTCGTGATCACCTCGAAGCCGCGGGAGGTGAGGGCGCGACCGAGCACGCGGGCAAACGTTGTGTCGTCATCGACGATCAGCAGCGGGCGTCCGCCCGGCGGAACCAGCTCGTTCATGTGTGATCTCCAATGACCGAAAGGGGGAGGCGCAGGCGCATTCTGGCGCCGTGCCCTGTATTGCTGGCGGCAAGCTCGCCGTCGAGTCGCTCGGCCGTGGCCTCGGCCAGCGCCAGGCCGATGCCCAGGCCGGTGTCCTTCTGCGACAGGCCAAGCGTGCCCAGTTCGTCGAACTCGTCGAACCCCGGGCCTTCGTCCGTCACGACCAGCTCGAGCCAGGCACCGACGATACCGATGGACAGCGACACGGCCGTGCTGTCGTTCATCGCGGACGCGTCGGCGGCGTTGTTGAGCAGGTTGATCAATGCGTGGCGTAGCCCGGGTGGTGAGCGCAGGGCGACGCGACCGGCGCCGGGTTCCACGGAAAGGGCTACCTCGGCCTCAGGCCGCAGCAACTGGAAGCGTTCCAGGCAGCCATGGATGAACTGGTCCAGGGTAACGCGCTCCGGCACCTGCGACAGCTGTGCCTGGCCGAAGGCCACCATCTCGCGCAGGATGGTGCGGCAGCGCTCCACCTGGCCGTCGAGCAGGTCGAGGTCGTCGCCCAGCGCGTTATCGCCGGCGTGCTCGCGGCGGATCTCCGGGAGCAGGGTGCGCATGGTGGACAGCGGCGTGTTGAGCTCATGCGCCGCGCCCGCCGCCTGCGTGGCAATGGCCAGGATGCCCTCATCGCGCAGGGCGCGCTCGCGCACTCGCTGCACCTCGCCCTGTTGCAGGCGGATCGCCTTGGCCAGGTTGCTGATGAACACGCCCAGCAGCACGGCCATGATGACGAAGTTGACGCCCATGCCGGCCACGTAAAGGTCGAAATCGCGGCCCTTGTCACCCAGGGTGGGCAGGGGCAGGTGATAGGGCACCAGTAGCACGTACGCCACGCCGGTGAGGATGGCGACCAGTGACACCCCGGCGATCGACAGCGCGGCCGCCGACAGCGCGATCGGCACCAGCAACAGGGCGACGAAGGGATTGGCGGCGCCACCGGTGAAATACAGCAGATAGCCCAGCACCAGCGTGTCGGCGGCGATATGCACGATGGCCTCACCCTCGCTCACTTTCCACGGCATGCCCAGCCGGAACGCCGCGGCGGCCGCGAACACGGCCAGCACGCACACGCCGATCATCAGCGGCAACAGCGGGACATCGAGCTGGAGCAGGGTGACGCAAGAGAGGATGGCCACGCTCTGGCCGGCGATCGCGCAGAGGCGAAGCCAGGCGAGCGTGCGCGCGAGTGCGAAGGGACCGGAGCGTGACGATGGCGAGTGCAGGGTGTCGCTCACGGTGGCAGGATCTCGTTGAAGTCACGAGGGCCGCCCGCTGGGGCGGCCCTCGTCGCGTCACAGGTCTTCGTTGTGTACCGGGGGTACCGGCGGCACGTTGGCCAGGGCATGGTTGAGCGACAGCTTCTTCATCAGCGGCAGCATCGCCACGGCGATGAGGACGCAGCCCACGCCGACGAAGCCCAGCTTGTTGAACAGGCTGGTGTAGATCCGCAGGGATTCCAGCGGATCGGTGATGTTGTCCGGGATGGCCGCATAGTTGGCGACCACGCTGCCCATGTACTGGGCCACGCCGGAGGCGACGTAGTAGGCGCCCATCATGAAGCCGCCCATGCGCGCGGGCACGTAGCGGGCGATCATCGCCAGCCCCAGGCCGCTGACCAGCACCTCGCCCAGCGAGTAGAAGCCGTAGCCCCAGACCATGTACCAGGACGAGATCTTGCCGGCGACCGCGGTGGTCGCGCCCAGGCCATACATGAAGAAGCCCACGGCCACGGCGACGAAGCCGAGGGCGAACTTGGCCGCGACCGGGAAATCCTTGCCGCGACGGCCCAGCGCGTTGTAGATCCAGACCAGGATCGGCGAGAGGATCACGATCCAGATCGCGTTGAGCGACTGGAACTGCTCGGGAATCCACGTGAGGATGTGCCAGCCGAACAGGCTGAAGTCCAGGTCGACGTTGCGCTGCGCGAACAGGTTCAGCGAGGTCGACATCTGCTGGTAGAAGATGAAGAAGAAGATCGTCTGTACCGTGAGCACCAGCGCGGCGATCAGGCCGGCCCGCTCGCCCTGCTGGCTGGAGCGGATCAGGTGCGCGAAGATGCCCAGGATGACCACGCCGGCGATATACACGCAGGCTTGTGCCACGCCCTGGTTCTGGAGGATGTAGGCCGAGGCGGCGATGATCAGGATGCCGGCACCGATGATGCCCAGCACGTTCTTCATCACCGGCGGCACCTCGTCGGGCGTCGAGCCGACGTGGGCCAGCGTGCGACGCATGAAGAAGTAGTTGACCAGGCCAAGGATCAGGCCGATGGAGCAGACGCCGAAGGCCGTGTGCCAGCCCAGTGCGTCGCCGTAATGGGCGCCGACGTAGTCGCGGATCCAGGGCGTGAGCAGCATCGAGATGGTCGAGCCGACGTTCACTGCCATGTAGTAGATGGTGAACGCGCTGTCGATCTTGACCTCGTCGCCTTCGTAGATCTTGCGCACCAGGTTGCCGGCGTTGGGCTTGAACAGGCCATTGCCGAGGATGATCACGCCCAGCGCGATATACAGGAACGAGGTGTTCTCGGTCGGAATCCACAGCAGCGCGTAGCCGACCATGAGCACCACGGCACCGGTGAGCATGGTGCGGCGGGTACCCAGGAACCGGTCGCCGATCCAGCCGCCAATGGCCGGGGTGGCATAGATCAGGGCGGCGGCCGCGCCCCAGACGAGGTTGGCGTCGACATCGGGAAAGCCGAGCTTCTTCACCATATAGGTGACCATCAGCACCTGCATGCCGTAGAAGCCGAAGCGCTCCCACATCTCGATGAGGAAGACCGTGCTGAAGGACTTGGTCTGTGAAATGGGCGGGTTCTGGGTTGCCATGTATTTTCCGGACGCATTGGAAACAGCGAACGGGCCCGCAGGCCCGCTCCCATCGCGGCGACCCTGAACGGGGCCACAGCTTTTCAAGCGTAATACAAATGCTCCGCCGGGTTGTGCTGCAGCGCCAGAGGGGCGCGGCGATTCACCACGGCAGGCCGTGGGCGACCCGGCCAGACGCCGGGCAGGCGGCCTATGGCATGATGCGAGGCTGTTTCGTGACCTCCCAGGCCGGCGCCATGTTCCCGATCCCGTTTCCCCCGTCCGCTTCCGGCGCCTGATCCCTCATGGCCACCACCGTCCCCCGCGGCCCGCGGCAGATCTTCGCGGCCTTCCAGTGGTCCATGAAGGGCCTGAAAGCGGCGTATCTCCATGAGGCGTCCTTCCGGCTTGAGGTATTTCTCGCCGTGGTCGTCGTTCCGCTGGGGCTCTGGCTGGGGCACGGGGGCGTCGAGAAAATCGTCCTGATCACCTTCCCGATCCTGGTGCTGTCGGCTGAACTGCTCAACTCCGCCATCGAGGCCGTGGTCGACAAGGTCAGTCCGGAGTTCCACGAACTGGCCGGCCGGGCCAAGGACATGGGTTCCGCCGCGGTGTTCCTGCTGCTGGTGATGGTCATGATCAGCTGGGGCCTTATCCTGGTGCCGCGCTGGCTGGGTTGAGCCGCGTCGTCGACGTATCGTCCGCTTTCACCGCCTTTGGGTTAAGTTGTGCCCCGCACACCCAAAGGAATCCGCGCCATGAAAAACGTTCTTCGTGCTTTCGCCCTCGTCGCCCTGGCGGGTTTCCTGTCGGGGTGTGGCTATAACGCCATCCAGCGCGAGGACGAAGGGGTCAAGGCCGCCTGGTCCGAGGTGCTCAACCAGTACCAGCGCCGCGCCGACCTGGTTCCCAATCTGGTCAATACCGTGAAGGGCTACGCCCAGCACGAGGAGCGCGTGCTCACCGAGGTGACCAACGCCCGCGCCCGCGTCGGCTCCACGCAGATCACCCCCGAGCTGGCCAACGATCCGGCAGCCCTGGCCAAGTTCCAGGCGGCCCAGGGCCAGCTCACCGGCGCCTTGTCGCGGCTGATGGTGGTCAGCGAGAACTACCCGCAGCTGAAGGCCGACGGCTCGTTCCGCGACCTGCAGGCCCAGCTGGAAGGTACTGAGAACCGCATCACCGTGGCGCGCAACCGGTACGTGCAGGCCGTGCAGTCGTATAACGTGCTGATCCGCTCGTTCCCCAACAACCTGACGGCCAAGGTCATGGGCTACCAGGTGAAGCCGAACTTCAGCGTCGAGAACGAGAAGGCCATCTCCACCGCGCCCACCGTCGACTTCGGCTCGACCCCGGCGCCGGCACCCGGCCAGGCTCCGGCCCCGGCGGCGTCGGCCGCTCACTGATGCGGCGGCTGGCCGCACGGCTGTTGCTTGCCGTTGCCCTGCTGGCGCCGCCCCTGGCGGTGTCGGCGGACGATGCGGTCGTGCCGACGCTGTCGCGGCATGTCACCGATCTGACAGGCACGCTGTCCACCGATCAGGTGACCCAGCTGGATGCCCGCCTGGCCGACCTGGAAAAGACCAAGGGGGCCCAGGTGGTCGTGCTTATGGTGCCGACCACCCAGCCGGACGACCTGGAGAGCTACTCGCTGAAGGTGGCCGAGGCCAACAAGGTGGGCCGCAAGGGCTCGGACGACGGCGTGTTGCTTCTGCTGGCCAAGGACGACCGTCGCGTACGCATCGAGGTCGGCTACGGGCTCGAGGGTGCGCTTCCCGACGCCATCGCCTCGCGGATCATCCGCGAGTACATGGCGCCCAAACTACGCACCAACGATTACTACGGCGGTATCACCGAGGCGCTCAACGCGATCACCCAGATCGTGCAGGGCGAGGCGTTACCGGCGCCCGTCGCTCCGGACGAGAGCCATGAGCGACGTCGTGGCGGCGGCAGCCTGCTGCTTCCCCTGCTCTTCGGCGTGCTGATGCTGCGCGGTGTGCTCGGTCGCGCCCCGCTGGGGGTTCGTGCACCGCTCGGCGGCCTGGTGACGGGCGGCCTGGGCTGGCTGTTCCTGCATTCGCTGCTTGGCGGGGTGGTGGGCCTGGTGGCGGGTGCGCTGTTCATGGCTATCCCGCTCGGCAGCGGTCGCGATATCGGCGGCGGTGGCTGGGGCGGCTTCGGCGGGTTTGGTGGCGGTGGCTTCGGCGGTGGTGGTGGAGGTTTCGGCGGTGGTGGCGGTGGCGGCTTCAGCGGCGGCGGCGGCAGCTTTGGTGGTGGCGGTTCGTCGGGGAGCTGGTGATGGTGATGCAACGGATCGTCAGCAACCTGTTTGGCGCCTGGTTCCAGATGAACCGGCAATTCCCGGCCGCCACGCTGGATGCCATCGCGAAAACCGTCGCGGCGGGGGAGGTCACCCACCGAGGCGAGTTGCGTGTGGTGATCGAGTCGCGCTTGCCGCTGTCGTCGGTACTCGCCGGCGTTACTGCACGCGATCGCGCCGCCATGCTGTTCTCGCACCTGCGCGTGTGGGACACCGAGGACAACTCGGGTGTGCTGCTGTATGTCCTGCTCGCCGAGCACCGCATCGAGATCGTCGCCGATCGGGGCATCTCGCGCCTGGTCTCCTCACCGGAGTGGGATGCCATCACGGCCCACATGCGCGACGAGTTCGCCCGCGGCCGTTTCCGCGAAGCGGTGCAGACAGGCGTGGCCGAAGCGGGAGCCTTGCTGTCACGGCATTTTCCGGGCGACGGCCGGCCGCGTGAGAACCAGTTGCCCGATCGTCCGCTGGTGCTCTGATCCCCCGGGCACCCAGCCGATGAGAAAGTTCACCGGCATAGAATAAATCTGAAAAATAGGACTTTCTTGCCCGGGACGCTCTGATTCGGCGTGCCGCTGGCGCATCCTTGCGATCCGATTTTTCAGTGACGGATCACCGGACGATGAGTGGCACGACCAAGACGACGACGCTCGCCATCCTCGCAGTGCTCGGCGCAGCGGGCGGGGAATACCTGGCGGGGTTTCTTACCTTGTGGGCCCTGCAGCTGGACCAGGTGCCGCTGGAGGCGGTTACCTACTGGCAGTATGTGCGTGCGCTGGAGCTACCGCAGGTCGCGCCGTATGCCATGAAGATCAAGCTGTGCGGTGCGGCGGGCTTCGGCGTGCCGCTGCTCGCGTGGCTGCTCGTCCTCGTTACGTCGCTGCGCGGGCGTGCCGAGTCCATGCACGGCGAGGCACGCTTCGCGAAGCTATCGGACCTGAAGAAGGCGGGCCTGCTCAAGCAGACACCGCAGAGCATCCTGCTCGGCAAGTTCAGGGGGCGCTACCTCTGGCTGGGCGGTGCGCAGCACGTCATCACGATCAGTCCGACCCGTTCGGGCAAGACCACGAGCATCGCCATTCCCGTGCTGCTTTCCTACCAGCAGTCGATGGTGGTGCTCGACCTCAAGGGTGAGCTGCACAAGGCCACCAGCGGCTGGCGCGAGCAACAGGGCCAGCTCATCCGCGTGTGGGCGCCCTACGACGAGAACGGCGACACGCATCGCTTCAATCCCATGACCACGCTCGAGGGCATGAGCCCGGACAAGCGCATCGGTGAAATCCAGACGATCGCCGCCATCCTGTATCCCGACCAGCCGGGCGGCGATCCCTTCTGGACGTCGCAGAGTCGTGCCGCCTTTACGGCGTTCACGTCGTACCTGTTCGAAGCGTGGGAACACAAGACGGCGGGTCGTGCCGTTGTCCAGGGGCAGGGGGCGCCGGGCGCGAAGCAAGAGGCACCGCTGTTCCCCAGCTTCGAACGCGTGCTGCGCTTTTCCAGCGGCGAGCACCACGGGAGCACCCGGGAAACCCTCGAGCAACTGCTGAAGGATCCCTCCTATGACTACATCAGCCCCCAGACCCGAACGGTGTTCGGCAACCTGGTGGGTCTGGCCGAACAGACCTTCTCTTCAGTCGTCGCCTCCATGCACGCGCCACTGCAGCAATTCCTGAGCCCCATCCTGGCCGCCGCCACCAACGACAGCGACATCGACGTGACCAGCCTCCGGAAGAAGTTGACCACGCTCTACGTCATCATCCCGACCAACAAGCTGGACGAGAGCGCCAAGCTGCTGAACATCTTTTTCAGCACCGTGATCGGCAACAACCTCGGAAGGCAGCTTGGGGAAGAGCCCGACCTCCGCTACCAGATGCTGATGCTCATGGACGAGTTCACGGCCATGGGCCGCGTGGATGTATGGGCCAAGCGTATTTCCATCTCCGCCAGCTACGGCGTGCGCGACCTGTGCATTGTGCAGAGCCGGGCGCAGCTACGCGCGGCGTACGGCGACCACGATGCGGAAAACTTCATCACCAACCACGGTGCCCAGATTGTGTTCGCGCCACGCGAGCAGGCCGACGCCAACCAGTACAGCGAAATGCTCGGTTACAAGACCGTTCGCAAGGAGCATCGCAACACGAGTCGTGGGAGTGGTTCGCACCAGGTGTCGACCAGTCATAGCGAGGAACGTCGGGCGTTGTTGTTGCCGCAGGAGATCAAGGAGCTTCCCGGTGATGAGGAGCTGATCTTCTACGAAGGCTGCAAGCCGATTCGCGCGCGGAAGAACTGGTTCTTCAAGGACAAGATGTTCCGCGAGCGGGCGGGGGTGGCGCCTGTGCGCGTGCGTAGGGAGAAGAGCGCTCCGCTGCCTAAACCTGGTCGTCCGGCTGGTGAACGAGGAACTGGGCCGGTGTTGGATGCGTTGCGGCAGACGTCCAGCGGGGCGTAGTGGGACGGGATCGAGGTAGAAATGACAAACGATGAATCCTTGCCGAGGCAGACGCGATCATCGTCGTTTCGTGCGGTACACAAGTTGAGAGCGCCCGATCCTCTGTACGACTTGCGTTTGCAGCGGGAATTGGAAATAGCCAATGCGCGTACGCGAATCGAGTTGGGTGCTGCGGGAGGCTGCATGGCTGAAGAGCCTAAGCCGAAGCCCTTTATAGCTGATCCGATAGGTCTGGAAAAAATGAAAGACAGAGAGGCTGAGGACGGAGAAATGAGCAGTTATCGAAATCTTGCCATGGCAACGGTGCTTTGTGCTGCGAGTGGCTGCGCTTCTGATGGTCATAGAAGTCCAAGGCAGGAATACGGGACGGCTGCCCATGTCTTATATGGGTCGAGCATCGATCGTAGATATGTTCCGCCCACCGTTAAAAATGGCAAGTTGATCATGCCATTTTTTGACCATAATTTTTCTGCCAGGTGCTACGACACACTTGCCTGCCGTGTTCTCTATGACAAATCGTACGTCGTGAATGAGGATAAGCCATCAGGTCCTCTTACCTCTGCGATTAGCAAAAATCTCAGAGGGGGATGGGGCATTCTTGATTTCCCCTCGAAAGCCCAAGTCGTATGGACTTCGAAAGATGGTGAGATGCATGAAGAAGAAATAGATCTTGAAGAGATCTTTAAGTCAAGGTTGGTTATCTATTCGCCCCAGTTGAATATCGGCGACGTAAACCTTGCCGTGTCTTACATGCCGCCCGACATTATCCTCGTCGTCGAGGGGCGGTCCGTGCACGTGTATATGAAAGCCATGATTCCTTTGATTCGTCCGATGGACCCACGTAATAAGCACACCAATTACCGACATGACCTTGTTCTTGCGTATTCAAAAAAATTCTAGCTAGGGACGCATGGAAGTGAGCGAAAAGCATAAACGTAACAAGCAAGGCCGTATCGTTGACTCGGTGCGCATGGAGAGCCTGAGTCGTGAGGACTATAACTCCTATGCAAGGTCTGCTTCTGAGATCGGCTCGGTAACTGTGCCGAGAATGTTCAATTCGTTGAACCCCCACGCTCGTCTGTATGTGGCGAACTTTGACGGTACCGGTAACGACAAGTATGCCGAACCGGAGCACGCAACTAATGTCGCATTACTGCACGATCAGATCGATTCATTTGAGAGCCATGATGGGCGGGTTGTGTCAGAGTACATTCGAGGTGCGGGAACTCAGGAAAATTTCATCTCAAAAACCATCGATGGTGTGACTGGTCAGTCGTATGGCGAGCGTATTGAATGGATGTACCGCAATTTTGCTTTTACGTCGAAGAAATGGCTAACCGATGATCCGGAGGCGGATATCAGGGTGGTGGCGACTGGTTTTAGTCGTGGCGCCGAGCAAGCTGCCGGCTTCGTGCGCATGGTAAATGAGCTGGGTATTCAGGATTACGCCGGCCGTACAGAAACAAAGCGCTCGCTCGGGCATACCGATGTTTCCTGGGCGCTGCCGCCGCTTCGAGAGCCCGGCAAGACGCTGATGAGCGAAATCCTGTTCGATCCGGTGGGGACGGGTACGCCAAACAACCACGATCGACAGCCTACCTCGTCGACGGTATCCGGCTTGCAGATCACGGCACGCGACGAGCGCCGTAACGCCTTTCCCTCCACGCAGATCCTGCCGCCTGGTCGTTCGGCGGATGGGCGATTCGTAGGCGTGACCGTCCCCGGTGCCCACTCGGACATCGGCGGAAGCTATCACCAGAACGGCCTGTCGACGCTCAATTTCAACATGGCGGCCGACTTTCTCAACGCGCACAGCGACGTACCGCTGGTGAGTCGGCTACCGGAGCCGACCGACCCCAGCATGTACGTGATTCACCACTCCGAGGACCACATGTGGTTCTACGGCACGTCGGAGTTCAGGCAGCACGGACATCGGGACATCATGGGTTCGCAGGCGTCGCCGCCGCATTGCGTGGATGTTCGCGAGATCATTGCGTGCGCACCACCCGATCCCTTCGATCCGAGCCTTGCGTCCCAGGTCGGCCCACGTTATCCCGTCGGCGTCCATAGCGGTGGCCTCGGCTCTGTGGCCATCGACCCGCCTGCCAAGCTGAGCGAACCTTCTCATCCCGACCATGCCATGTATCAGTCCGCCAGCGTGCAGATCCTGGAGTTGCATGTGCGCTCCGGCTTCGATCTCGAAGCCGATCAAGTGGACCGGTTGGCGACTGGGCTCGTCGACGAGGCGAAGCGCCAGGGAATGACCGAGATTACGGATGTGCGGTTCGGCGAGGCGATTGGTCCGGGTCGGCCGAGCTTGCAAGCCACACAGACGTCATCTGACACGCTAGGCGTCCCGGTTTCGCGGTCGGCAAGTATCGATGCCTTGCAGGCGCTGGATACATCGCGAGAAGCCGCGGCCCGGCAGCGGGATAGTGATCTGTCTATGGCGTCGCCGCTACAGGCGATGCCGGAGCCGATGCGATCCCATTCGATGCGTCAGGAAGAACCGCAGCTCGTGGCCCGTGCCGCCAATGCGGAGCGCGGGAATGCTGCCTTTGTAATGCCCAACGTCGCACAACACCACGGCGTACAGCCCGAACGCCAGGGTTCCGACGCCATCCGCAGCCTCCAGCAGAACCTCAACACCCTCGGCATTCGCGACATGGCAGGCAAGCCGCTGGCAACCCACGGTGAACTCGATATGGCGACGCAGACGGCGGTCGCTCGCTTCCAGTCCGCTCATGCCTTGCCGGTCACCGGGAGGGCGGATGACGCGACGCAATCGATGGTGCAAGGGCAGGCCTTCATCGCAGAACTGAGATCGGCGGGGCACGTAGGCATCGGCACGGAGAACCGCGTCGTCGAGCCCATGCAGCACTCGCGAAGTAACGCGGAGCGTGACGGCCCTGCGGCGCATCCGATGGATCGAGCCGTGATCGCTTCACCGCAAGCATCACCTTCCCGCGACGACCCCCGTCATCCTGATAGTGCGCAGCACGCTCTTTATAACGAGTTGCAGCAACGGCTGCCGGAAGCGTCGGAAGATCGCCTGCTTCAGTTCACCGCCGCCTGCCACCAGAACCGCATTGCCGCCGGCGGCCTGGACTATGTCCACCTCGATGGTGAGCGCATGCGGCTGGTTGTGGATTCCAACGATCCGATGGCGACACCGGCAAAGATCGATCTGAGTCGGCCGCCGCCCGAGGCAGGTCAGTCGATACAGCAGATCGGTGATGTTGATCGGCAGAGGGAGCAGACGACACAGCAGATGGCGCAGGCGCAGCAGCAAGGTGCGTCGATGGTTCAGTGAGGGGTGCGGCGGGGTGGATCGCCCACATCGTGGGCTCCTACACGGGGTATGCAGCATGAGGTACGCGTGTGCGGCGTACGTTGGGCGGTCAGAACTTTTGCTGGTAGCCGACGTAGAAGTAGCGGTCGATGTCGTAGGCGGGGTTGTAGGGTGGGCTGCCGCCGCCGGCGGATGACACGTTGTAGAACAGCGGGCCCTTGCGTGCGAACACGTTGTTGATGCCGATGCGGAAGCTGCCGTTCCAGGGCGCCTGCCAGCGGAGTTGGGCGTCGTGGAAGGCGACGCCGCCCTTGCGGCTGATGCCGGTGACGCCAGTTAGCGCGTTGGTCTGCGTGGGTCGATTGCACTCGACGCCGGGCGACCAGCACGCATCGTTCAGGCCGGAGAAATAACGTACCGTCCATGTGGCGCCGAAGCGCTCGCGCGCCCAGTCCAGGGAAAGGTTGGAACGCACGCGATACAGTCCCTGCGCGCCGTTCATGTAGCCGGCCAGTTGGCGTGGCGTGGCGCCCGTGGCGCTGGTCTGCGCGTAGTCCTGCAGATAGGTGCTGTCCGAGAGCAGGGCGAACTCGCCCCATCGCGTCACCGGGAAGCGGTAATGCACGCCCAGGTCGTAACCTTCGGTGCGCAGCGAGCCAAGGTTGGCCAGGCTCTCGTCCAGCGAGGTGATAGCCCCGGCGGCATTGCGCGTGAAGCGTCCGCAGTAGGTCGGGTCGTTGGCGACGTAGCAGAAGTCGAGGATGTCGCCCGCGAGGATCGGGGTGATGACGTCCCGGATGGCCACCTTGTAGTAGTCGAGCGTGACGTCCAGGCCATCGAGCCGGCTGGGGCTGTAAACCAGGCCGGCGGTGCGCGTGATGGACGACTCCGGCTTGAGCGCCGGATTGGCGCCCGTGGTGAAGGCGACGGGGTTCTGCCCACCCGTCGCCGAGGCGATCTGCGCACCGGATTGCGCCACCTGGCGGTAACCTGGCGGCAGACCGGCGGCGGCACAGCGTGCGGCCACGTCGGCGTGGCCGGCTGCGGCACCGTAGGCGGTGTCGCAGGGGTCGAGGAAGCTCTCGAAGCTTTCGCTGGTGCCGGCATAGAGGTCGGCCACCGTCGGCGCCCGGAAGCCCTCCGCGTATGTGCCGCGCAGCAGCAGGTCGTCGAACGGCTTCCAGCGGAAGCTGTACTTGCGCGCGCTGCGGCCGCCGAAGGCGGAGTAGTGCGAATAGCGTGTCGATACGTTGACGGCCAGCTCGCGTGCCAGCGGCAGGTCGGCCAGCAGCGGTATGTCCAGCTCCACGTAGGCTTCGTTCGCCACGTAGCCGCCATCGGTGGGCGCGCTGGCCAGTTGCGTGGTCAGCCCGGCGGCATCCGCGGCGTACGGCGCATAGCGGCCGCGCTCGTCGCGGTGCTCGACGCCGCCCGCCACGCGCAGGACACCAGCGGGCAGGTCGACCACGCCGCCGGTCAGGTTGGCGATGATGTCGTTGCTGCGCGTGGTCTGTCGCGAGGTGCCGGTCGAGGAGACATAGCGCCACACCGAAGCGGGGGTAGCGCCCGGACCGGCGAGGATATTCCACGGCAGGCAGCCGGCCGCCCGGTCGGCGGCATCGGCGCAGGCTGGTTGCCCGTCGATCGCGGTCGTGGGGCCGAGCGCCTTGCGCGCATGGTCCAGGTCGATGTTGCCGCTGGTGGTGGTGCTGCCGCGCGCCTCGGAGTACGCGTAGGTGACGTCCCAGTTCCAGACGTGGTCGCCCCAGTTGAAGTTGCCTTCGGCACCACCGTCGATATGGAACGTCTTGCTCTTCGCCCACGTGACACGCGGAAACTCGGTGGTGCGCCGGAAGAATGCGGTGTCGTCACCGGGGAACGGGTTGTAGGCATTGTCGGCGTCGATCAGCAGCGGTGTGCGGCGACCCGCGCCGCTTTGCAGAGGGTAACCTGCGGCCTGCCACGAGGTGTCGCGCACGCCGTAGCTGGCCATGCCGCGCAGCGCGATGTCGTCGGTGAGGTTGTAGCGGCCCGTGGCGAACAGGTTGCGCAGCTTGCTGCCCGCGCGGAAGGTCATGTCGCGTGTGGTCGCGTACTTGTCCGCGGTGCTGTTGGGGTCGTAGGGATGGTAGTCGGCCAGGTCGGCGCTGTCCGCGGTGACGCCGGGGCCGTGGTTCAGCACGTAGGCACGCCCCGGCTGGCGTGGATCGTAGACGCCGCCGTAGGGTCCCATCCCGAAACCGCTGTCCGGATGGCGCGGGCCGCTGGGCAACCGCGTCAGTGCCCGCTTGGCATCGCTCAGGTCGTCGCCGTCTTCGTAGTTGGCGCCCAGGATGAGCGAGGCGTCCTGCGTGCTTTTGCCCCAGGTGAAGCTGCCGTTCTTCTGTGCGCCGTCGCCGCGGCCGTTGACGCCGTACAGCACGTCCGCCGAGGCACCCTCGAAGCGATCGGTAGTGATGATGTTGACCACGCCGCCGATGGCATCGGAACCATAGATCGACGAGGCACCGTCCTTGAGCACCTCGATGCGCTCCACGAGGGCGACGGGGAGGGTGGAGAGATCGGTGAGGCCACCGAGGCTGGTGGTCCAGCGCCGGCCGTTGACCAGTACCAGGGTGCGTACCGCGCCCAGGTTGCGCAGGTTGGCATAGCGTCCACCGGCATCGCGGCTGGAGGACAGGGTGTCCTGTGGCGTGACTTCGGGTGTGCCCGCGGAGGGCATCCTCGCGATGATGTCGTCCAGGCGGGTAAGGCCCGTGGCCTTGATGGCCTGGCGATCCATGACGACCACCGGCTGGGCGGTTTCCACATCGGTGCCGCGGATGCGCGAACCGGTGACGGTCACATTGACGGGCGAGAGTGTCTCCGCCGACGACGGCGCGGTCTGCTGGGCGCGTGCCACGGAGCCGAGCAGGCAGCCCCCGAGCGCGACGGCGAGCGCCGCACGTCGACCTGCAACGTGGCGCTTCTGCCCGGAACTGACGTGCATACCCTGAAACCTCCCAAACCCGCCGCGATCCACCCGGCCACGACGATCACGCGAAGATAACGCGTGCGACGTGACCGGGGCAACCGGCGAAGGTCATGGGTCGGTCAGGGCACGGACGCGGTCGTCGCCTGGCCGGAACCGATGTTCTTCTCGAGGAAGGCCTGCAAGCGGTTGTAGAACTCCTCGACGTTGGCCGGCTTGACGAAGCCGTGGCGCTCGTCCGGCTTGGTCAGCGTCTCGTAGGGCTTGTGGGCGGCGTCCAGCGCCGCGCGCATCGCCTTGAACTGCGCGAAGGGCGCGCGCTGGTCGTCTTCGCCGTGAACGAGGAACACCGGCACGTCGATCTTGTCGGCCAGGTGCGTCGGCGAGTTGGCGGCGAGGTCGGCCTCGTCGCGGCCGATCACCGTAGTGAGGTAGCTGCGACCGCTCTTGGACTGCTTGATGTCGCCCTTGGCGTACATCATGTTCAGGTCGTAGATGCCGTCGTAGGCCACCGCACACTTGAACACACCGGGCGCACGCACCGGCACCATCAGCGCCGAGTAACCGCCGAAGCTGGCGCCGAACACGCAGACCCGCTTGGGGTCGGCGAAGTTCTGGGCGATGGCCCACTTCACCCCGTCGATCAGGTCGTCCTGGATGCGCGTGCCCCACTTGAGGTAGCCCGCCTGCTCGAAGGCGCTGCCGCGACCGCCTGAGCCGCGGTAGTTGACCTGCAGCACGAGGTAGCCCCGGCTGGCCAGGAACTGCGCGTCCGTGTCGTAGTACCAGTCGTCGGCGATGCCGTGCGGTCCGCCGTGGGGCAGCAGCACCATCGGCAGGTTGGCCTGCGAGGCGCCCTTGGGAAAGGTGAGGATGGCTTCCAGTTCAAGACCGTCGCTGGCTTTGAAGCGCATCGGCCGACGCTCGGCCATTTTCGCCGGATCGATCCAGGGCTGTGCGTCGAACAGCTTGGACACCTTGTACGTCTTGGTGTCGATCAGCATGTAGCGGCCCGGCTCGCGGTCGCTTGCCACCTTGAACATCAGCTGCCCGCCGTCCTGGCTGAAGCCGATGAAGCTGACGAAGGCGCCCGGGAATTTCTGCGACAGCGCCAGGTGCAGCTTGGCGATCGGTGCCTGGGGGTCGATGTACTCGGCCTTCGGCACGCCCGTGTCGGCGATCGTGCCGAACGGACGCAGCGGTGCCGGCGTCCACAGGCCGGCGGAGCTCACCATGCTGAAGTCGTCCTTGCGGATCACCTTCGTGTTACCGCCGTCCTCGTCCTGCTCGACGTACTCGCCGCCGCGGCCGTTGGGGCTGTATCGCGCGTAGATGTGCTCACTGCCGGCCACCTTGGCGATCGGCGTGAAGTTCTGGTGGTCCGCGTTGCCCGGCAGTTTGGTCCAGCCGCTGCCGTCGTGGCGCAGCACCACCCACTTGAAATTGTCGTCCGTGCCGAAGGCGAAGCGGGGCGTGCCATCGGGGGCGATCATGAAACTGAGACCGCCCTGCGCGATGTCGGCCATCTGCCGCCGGGCACTGGACTGGGCGTCCACGTCGTACAGCGTGCTCTGGTCCTGGTTGTCCCACGGCGTGGCGCGCATGTAGAAGTGGCCGTTGGCGGTCACCGGCGCACCCTCGATCGTGCCCCATCCGCGGTCGAGGGCGCGCGTGGACGCACGCTTGCCGACGCTCTCGAAACCGTAGAGGTAGTCGGCGTTCTTGCCGTCGACGTCGATGGCCATCAGTTCGCCGGTATAGGAAGCGGCGCCAATGGAACCGTCCACCTTGCCGCGCGCCACCACCAGTCGCGTATTGCTGGCCCAGACCATGTCCGCCGGCATCTCGTAGGTGGGCATGCGGATCAGCGTCACCGGCTTGTTCAGGTCGCTCACGCGGTAGATCGACAACCCGTGCGTCTTGCCGTCAGGGTCGTGGAACGCCATGGAGACGTATTGCCCGTCCGGGGAAAGCTTGGGGTCGGTCAGCGGCATGCGGCGGGCGAAATCGGCGACCGGAATCAGGTCCGCGGCAGCGGCGGCGGTAGTGGCAAGGCACAGCGCGGCCAGTAACGGCCGGACAAGACGATGGTTCATCCTCAACTCCCCTGGTGGTTCGGCATCCATGACGGCACCGTCCCCCGGACGGCACCCAGCGCCGGGATATAGCCGATTCGTGCGGATACGGCAAGGCGTGACGGCAAGACCTTGGCAAGGCGAGGCATCGAACCGGGCCCGGCGCCGGTGGCCTCGCCGCCGGCAGTCCCCGACACCGGGGGTGGGGCGGTACACTGGGCGCCTGCGTTCGCCCCAGGTCTTCCATGAGCACTCCGTTCGTCGTCCATTTCGATCCCGTCGCCCTGTCGCTCGGGCCCCTCCAGGTCCACTGGTATGGCTTGATGTACCTGGGCGGTTTCCTCGGTGGTTGGGCCCTCGGCGAATACCGCCGCCGGCAGGGCCGCCTGCCGGTCAGCTCGGAGCGCCTGGGCGACCTCATGTTCTACCTGATGATGGGCGTGGTGCTGGGCGGTCGCGTCGGCTACATGCTGTTCTACACGCCGATCAACTGGATATGGACCGACCCACTGGCGCTGTTCCGCGTCTGGGACGGCGGCATGTCGTTCCATGGTGGCCTGATGGGCGTGGTGCTGGCTGGCCTGTTCTGGTCGCGGCGCAACGGTATCAAGCTGTTCGACACGATCGACTTCGTCGCACCGCTGGTGCCCCTGGGCCTCGGCCTGGGTCGACTGGGCAATTTCATCAACGGCGAGCTGTGGGGCAAGCCCACCGACCTGCCCATCGGCATGATCTTCCCGCACGCGCCGGATGCGCTGCCGCGCCATCCCAATCCGCTGTACGAGTTCGCGCTCGAGGGCGTGGTGATGTTCATCGTGCTGTGGATCTTCTCGATGAAGCCGCGCCGCCGTTACGCGGTGTCCGGCCTGTTCGGGCTGCTCTACGGGTGCTTCCGGTTCCTGATCGAATTCGTGCGGGTGCCCGATGCCCAGTTGGGTTACCTCGCCTTCGGCTGGGTCACCATGGGCCAGGTGCTGTCGCTGCCGCTCATTGCGCTGGGCATCCTGCTGCTGGCCCTGTCCCGGCGCGCACCCTATGCGCCGCTGGCGGCTCCCGCGACGTCGGCGGCTACCGCCCCGGCGCCCTGACGACGACAGCCATCATGCAACCCTATCTCGAACTCCTGCGCCACGTGCTCGACCATGGCGCGACCAAGGCCGACCGTACCGGCACCGGTACACGCAGCGTATTCGGCTGGCAGATGCGTTACGACCTGTCCAAAGGTTTCCCGCTGGTCACGACGAAAAAACTTCACCTGAAGTCGATCGTCCATGAGTTGATCTGGTTCCTCCAGGGCGACACCAACATCGCATATCTGAAGGAACACGGCGTCCGCATCTGGGACGAGTGGGCCGACGCCAACGGTGATCTCGGTCCGGTCTATGGCCGCCAATGGCGGGCCTGGCCCACCGCGGACGGCAAGACCGTCGACCAGATCGCCTGGGTGGTGGACGAGATCAAGCGCAACCCGGATTCGCGACGGCTCATCGTTTCCGCCTGGAACGTGGGCGAACTGCCGCGGATGGCGCTGATGCCGTGCCACACCCTGTTCCAGTTCTACGTGGCGGACGGGAAACTGTCGTGCCAGTTGTACCAGCGTTCCGGTGACATCTTCCTCGGTGTGCCGTTCAACATCGCCAGCTACGCCTTGCTGACCCACATGATCGCGCAGGCGACCGGGCTGGGCGTCGGTGACTTCGTACACACCCTGGGCGATGCGCATTTGTACGCGAACCATGTCGAACAGGCGACGACACAGCTGGCGCGGACGCCCCGTGCGTTGCCGCGCCTGGTATTGAATCCGGCGGTGACCTCGGTGTTCGACTTCCGCTTCGAGGATGTCGCCATCGAAGGTTATGAGCCGCATGCGGCCATTCGGGCGCCGGTTGCCGTGTAGGAGCGCACGCGCGTGCGCGAACCCTCAATGTAGGAGCGCACGCACGTGCGCGAACCGTCAACGTAGCTAGCGCGACCGATGCCGCGCCCCTCATGCCTGTAGGCGTTTCCGACCGCCAAACGAAGCCGTCGCTTTTCCTAACCTTCTGCCTCATTCGCCTCAGAAAACGATGAGGTTTCGCCCACATCGTGGGCTCCTACGAGGGGCGGGTCGCGGGGAGGGCACGGGCGAGTGGTAATGACGTTCCGGGCGTTTACGTCGAGGTGGCCTGGACGAGACGTCGTGTCGACGTGGAGCGGTCTACGGTCGCGTTTTGACGCGGAGGTGACCGATGGATAACCCCAAGCGTGGCGACAAGGTGACGTGGAAGACGTCGCAAGGCACGACGAAGGGCACGGTAGAGCGCAAGCTCACCGCACCCACGAAGATCAAGGGCCACGAGGTGGCCGCGTCGCCTGACAACCCCGAATACCTGGTCGTCAGCGAGAAGACGGGCGCGAAGGCCGCGCACAAGGCAGGCGCCCTGAAGAAGGACCGGGGCGCCTGACCCGATGGCATCATCCCGATTACGGGATGATGCGTTCCGCGCGAAGGCGGGCGAAGGCGTCGAAGAACGCGTCGTCCGTGGGCTGGTAATCGAGGAAGCCCATGCGGCGGCTCTTCGACATGTCGGTAACGACCTCGATGGGGCGGCCGAGGTCGGCGTCGCTGTGCCATGCGGAGACCAGGCGGTGCATGTCGGGTTCGGCCAGGCCATGCTCGGCGACGATACGTTCCCATACCGGCGCGTCCGCTTCCATCTGTCGTTCGAGTGGCAGCACGTTGCCGTCGAACGGCGCGGCCTCCAGGCCGAACCACTGCGCGATGCGCGACCACATCCAGCTCCAGCGGAACACGTCGCCATTGACGACGTTGAACGCCTCGTCCGCCGCGACAGGCGTGGTCGATGCCCAGGCCAGGTGCCGCGCCAGCTGGCGTGCATCGGTCATGTCGGTAAGGCTGCGCCATTGTGCGTCGGACCCCGGAAAGCGGAACGGCCGGCCGGTGGCCTTGCAGATCGAGGCGTATACCGCGAGCGTGGTCGCCATGTTCATGGCGTTGCCCACCGCCACGCCGATCACCGTATGCGGGCGGTGCACGCTCCAGTGGAAGCCGTCGCGTTTTGCCGCCGCGAACACCTCGTCTTCCTGGGCGTAATAGAAGTTGTCAACGTCCAGTCGCCCCTGCTCCTCGCGGAACGGGGTTTCGGGCAACGCGCCCTGTCCATAGGCCTCGAAGGGGCCGAGGTAATGCTTCAGGCCGGTCACGAGTGCCACGTGCCGCACGCTGCCGGCCTCGCGCAGGCCGTCCAGCAGGTGGCGAACCATCGCGCTGTTGACCCGGATGTTTTCCTTCTCGTTCGCCTGGCGCGACCATGTAGCGATGTAGACGTGGGTGGGCGCGATGCCGGCCAGCGCATCGCGGGTGGCCTGGGCGTCGGTGAGGTCCGCGGCGATGCCAGTCACGCCGGCGCGTTCGCCGGGTCGGCGGGCCAGCGCGGAGACCTGCCAGTCGCTCGCCACGAGGCGTTCGGTGAGGGCGCTGCCGATAATGCCGCTGGCGCCGACGACGAGTGCATGGTTCATGGGGTTACTCTTATGGGGACATCCCCTCACCATAAAGACGCTGGCAGCCCGTTCCAAGAAGGCACCAAAAGGTACCCACGCATGAAACCCGGTTCCCCCGACGACGACTGGCTGGAAGACTGCGCGCCGCGCCGCGTGCTGGAACTGTTCGCCACGAAGTGGACCAGCATGATCCTGCATACCCTGCACGCGCGCCACCGGGGCGAGGCCCGCTCCGGCGTGCTGTTGCGCAGTCTGCCCGGTATCTCGAAGAAGATGCTTACCCAGACCCTGCGCGAGCTGGCGGACAGCGGGCTGGTCCAGCGCCGTGTCGAGGACGGCGCGGTGCCACCCAGTGTCCTGTATGCCCTGACCCCGCTCGGGCAGCGGCTGGTCGAGCCGATCGAGATGATCTATGGGTGGGCCCGCGACAATGCCCGCGCACTCGACGATTTACGGCCCCGTGCCACCTCGCGGCGCCGCTAGCACGGCAAAATCAAACGGTCGTTAGTTTCCCCGCCGGCCGGGGAGGACTACCATTCGCACCGCACGGGCGCACGCCGCCCGATCTCTTTTCCCTTGTTGAAGGATGTTCCATGGCCGTACACCTGGTTGCCGCGCTCGACGAAAACTTTGCCATCGGCAAGCAGGGAGGCCTTCCCTGGAACCTCCCCGACGACCTGCGTTACTTCAAGAAACTGACCACCGGCAAGTCGGTGCTGATGGGCCGCAAGACCGCCGAATCGATCGGCAGGGCGCTGCCGGACCGCACCAACTACGTGCTGTCGCGCAAGGGCGAGGCCCCTTTCCCGGGGCAGGTCACGGTGCGTTCGGTGCAGGAGGCCCAGGCCAGCTGCAGCTACTCGGGGCTGATGGTGATCGGCGGCGGTGAAGTCTTCCGCGAGGCGCTGCCCTATGCGCGCACCCTCTACCTGACCTGGGTGTATGCCGCGGTCGACGGGGCCGACGTGTTCTTCCCGGGTATCGATTTCAAGGAGTGGTCCGAGGTGTCGCGCGTGCACCACGCGGCGGACAAGGAGCACGCCTTCTCGTTCGACATGGTCGAATACGTCCGGAACGTCTGATGCACGTGCTGGCCGGCGTCCTCGTCGACGGCGCCGGCAGGCTGCTCATCGCCCAGCGGCCGCCCGGCAAGCACCTGGCCGGGCTGTGGGAGTTCCCGGGCGGCAAGCGGGAAGCCGGAGAAACCCCGGTGGAGGCGCTGCTGCGCGAGCTGGACGAGGAACTGGGCATCGCTGCCGATCCTCTCTCGTTCGAGGCGCTGATCCGCATTCCGTGGACCTACGGCGAGCGCACCATGCTGCTCGAGGCGATCTGCATCCGCGCCTGGAGCGGCGAACCCCGGGCGCTCGAAGCCACGGCGCTGGCGTGGAAGGACCCGCGACACATCGATGCGGCGCAGCTGGCGCCGGCCGATCGCCCCATCCTCGCCGCGATGCGCCTGCCGGCCCATTACCCGATCACGCCCGCCGGCGAAGCACCGGATCGCGTGGCCAGCGTCTTGCGCGTGGCGCTGGCGCGGGGAGAGCGGCTCCTGCAACTGCGTCTTCCGGGGCAGCCCTGCGCGGTGACGCGCCAGATCGCGGCATCGATGAAGGACGAGCTGCATCGCTTCGGAGCGACGTTGCTGCTCAACCGGGATATCGAAGGTGCGCTGGCGCTGGGCGAGGGCTTCGGCGTGCACCTGGGTGCCGCGCAGTTGCACGCGTTGAGCGCGCGCCCGCTGCCGTTCGCGCAAAGGGTGGGCGCCTCGTGTCACGACGCTGACGAGCTGGCCCTGGCATCCCGGCTGGGCTGTGACTTCGCCACGTTGTCGCCCGTGCAGTCCACGCCCAGCCATCCGGACGCCGAGCCGATGGGCTGGCCGCGCTTTGCCCGGCTTGCCGAAGCGGCATCCCTGCCGGTCTACGCGCAGGGTGGACTCGGCCCTGACGATGTGGCGGAAGCGCGGTTGCACGCCGCACAAGGCGTGGCGGGTATCACCGGGTTTTTCTGAAACGTTTCGGCTTATTTGCTTTTCAGCCGGGCGACCAGCGCGTGCAGGGTGGCCTGGGTCTCGTCGCTGAAAAAGCCGTCGATGAAGTCCGCACCCAACAGCCCGTCGGTGTTTCCCCAGACGGCGAGCAGGTCGGTCCGGGCGATGGCGCGCGTACGGAGCATGGCGCCCGGCGGTGCCTTGAGCAGTTCGCCGGCCCACAGCACAGCGCGCGTGACCACCTGTTCCACCGTCGCCAGTTCGTCGACCAGACCGATGGCGTGGGCCTGTTCGGCATCGATCAGCGCACCGGCCACCAGCAGCCGCTCGGCGCGCCAGGCGCCGACGATGCGGCGCAGGGCGAACTGGATCGGCTCGGGCACCGACAGACCTACCTGGACCTCGTTCAGGCCGATCTTGTAGACGCCATGGGCCATGACCCGGTAATCGCAGAACAAGGTGAGCACCGCGCCACCGGCCGGGCTGTGCCCGGTGATGGCGGCGACGGTGGGCACCGGCGACGCGGCGATGGCGCCGCACAGGGCGAAGAACCCTGTCCAGAACTCGCCAACGCCGTCGCGATCCCGCTGCATCAGGGCGGGAACGTCGACGCCCGCCGAGAACATACCCTGCGCACCCGACAGCACGATGGCCCGGGCGCCGTTGCGGGGTGCATCGACGATGGCCTCACGCAGTGCCGTGACCAGGTCCATGTCGAGCGCGTTGACCGGCGCGCGGGCCAGACGGATTTCGTGGATGCCGCCCTCGTGCGGAAGGATGTCGAGCATGGCGCGGTTCCTTATTTGATGTCGCCGGGCGACCACGTGTAGCGCAGCGCGTAATCCAGCGTGGCGGAGCCGTTGGCCGGCACCTCGACGTTGAATTCCAGGACGTCGGGCGTGCTCTTCGTCGGTTTCACCGACGACGACACCACCGTCCAGGCACGCCAGCGCGCCGGATGCTCGCGCAGGGTGACCGTGCGCTTCACGTCGCTGGCGTTGCTCAGCACGATGCGCGTGCCTTCGTCGATGCGATGCTGGGCTTCGTTGGCGGTGAACGAGGTCTGCTCGCGTTTGGCGGTCAGGTCGAAGGCGTTGCCAAGGGTGATCGTCGCGTCCCTGTTCTTCGGCGTGTCGTCCAGGCGGCCTTCGCCCAGCAGTTCGGCATTGCCGTCGCGATCCACCGTCAGCACACGTACGTAGCCGGCGGGCAGGGCGTCGAACGCCTTGAAGCCGACCGTGGAGACGATGGGCGTGCCTTCCGCCGGCTGGCCGATGTCGGGTTCCGTCCGCGGCCGCGAGTTGTAGTAACGCATGCCGGTGTCGTACACCGCCTTGCGCTCGCACGCCAGGGTGCGGCTTTCGTACAGCGGCGTCTGCGTCACGCTGCCGTCGGGAAGGTCCACGGCGGCTGGCAGGGTGTAGGTGCGCAGGTCGCCCAGCGTGGCCTGCTCGGGTGCGGCATCTTCCATCGCCATGGGGGCGGGCGCGGCGACGGCGCGTGCCATGAACATCTTGGGCTGCGGTGCGGCCTTCGCCCGGTTGGCATCGCCGGCGACCAGCTTGAGCGAAACATCCTTCCAGTCGCGTCCGCTGCGGTTGGCGATGCTTGCCGCGGCGGTGAAATTCATCGAGCACGTGTCGCCGGGTGCCAGCGTGGCGACGTAGGCGCCGCGCCAGCCGATGCCCGAGGTGGGGTAGTCGAGCTGGGCGGACGTACTGCCCGCCCCCGAGCCTGCCACGCGTACCTGCAGTGTCGATCCGCGGGCGAAGTCCGCCGCGTCCGTGGCGCGCAGGGCCGAGTAGTTGCGGATCAGCGTGGCCTGGCCGCCGGTGTCGCGAACCACCAGCGCATCGCCGCCGCGCACCAGCGTGCCGCTGGCGATCGGCTGGCCGCCGTCGCCGATCACGGTGACATTGCGGCCCACCAGGCCGGCCACCGCACCGTCGAAACCCTGGCCGAGCAGCAGGCGCTGCGACAGCACGCGGGTGTCCTTGCCGGGGAAGCGCAGCGACAGTGCCTCGCTGTCCAGGGCGGACGGCAGGCCGTCGATCGACAGGTCCTGGGTGCCGCCCTTGAGATCGAAGGATCGACGCTCGTGGACGACGGCGTAGCCCTCGGCGGAGACGGCATCGCCGTTGGTGGCGAACAGCTGGTCGCCGTCGGCGCGGTACAGGGTGAGCGAGGTGCGCTCACCGGCCGCGAGGGCGGGCAGGGCGACGGCGCTGGCTATCGCAAGGGCAAGGATACGACGCGACATGATTCACTCTCTCCATGATGACCCTGCCGAATCATACATAGCCTTTGTGAATGCGCGTGATCTTGCGAATCGCCGCGCCCCGGGCTCAGGCGGGCATGGTGCCCGCCGCATCGCGGATCGCCTGCGGGATCGGTACCGGGCGGCCGGTCTTCGGGCTGATCCAGACCATAGTGACGCTGCCGTCGCAGTGGATCTTCGTCGCGTCGTCGCTGGTTACGATGCGGTGGCCGATCGTCATGGAGCTGTTGCCGATGCGGTTGATGTAGAGCTCGATCTGGATGTCCGCCGGCCACTCGATGGGCAGCCGGTAGTTGAGTTCGCTGTGCGCCATCACCGGTGCACCGTCCTCGCCGTACCACTTGTCCGGCAACTGCTGCAGCCACTTGATCCGGGCTTCCTGCAGGTACACGAGGTAGTTGGCGTTGTTGACGTGGTTGTAGGCGTCCAGGTCCTGCCAGCGGACCTCCATCGGGGTGATGAAGAAGGGGTTGGGGGTGTTCGGGGTCTCGGTCGTCATGCCTTGGCTTTCTTCTTCGTGGCGGTCTTCTTCGTCGCAGCGCTCGTTTTCGTCGCGGCGGCCGTTTTCTTCACCGCGGGCGTCTTCACCGGCGCGGCCGGTTTGGCGGGAGCGGCGGATTTCGCGGGCGTCTTGCCGGTCGCCTTGAGAGCGGTCTTCGGCACCGGCGCACGCACCGGTTTCAGGTGGGTCTTCAGGAACCTGCCTGTATGCGACTCCGCCGTGGCGGCCACCGTCTCGGGCGTGCCGCTGACGAGGATGCGTCCGCCACCGGCGCCGCCTTCGGGACCCAGGTCCACCAGCCAGTCGGCTGTCTTGATCACGTCGAGGTTGTGCTCGATCACCACCACGGTGTTGCCGTGCTCGACGAGTTTATGAAGCACCTCGAGCAGCTGTTCGATGTCGTGGAAGTGCAGGCCGGTCGTCGGCTCGTCGAGGATATAGAGCGTGCTGCCCGTGTCACGCTTGGACAGCTCCTTCGACAGTTTCACGCGTTGGGCTTCACCACCGGACAGCGTGGTGGCGCTCTGGCCGAGCTTGATGTAATCCAGGCCGACCGCGCGCAGCGTTTCCAGCTTGCGGGCGATCACCGGCACGTTCTCGAACAGCTTGAACGCATCTTCCACCGTCATGTTCAGCACGTCGGCGATGGTGTGGCCCTTGTAGAGCACTTCCAGCGTTTCGCGGTTGTAGCGCTTGCCGTGGCAGACATCGCAAGGCACATACACGTCCGGGAGGAAGTGCATCTCCACCTTGATCATGCCGTCGCCTTCGCAGGCTTCGCAGCGACCGCCGCGCACGTTGAAGCTGAAGCGTCCCGCCAGGTAGCCGCGCTGGCGCGACTCGGGCACCTGCGCGTAGAGCTCGCGGAGTGGGGTGAACAGCCCCGTGTAGGTCGCGGGGTTGGAGCGTGGGGTACGTCCGATCGGCGACTGGTCGATGTCCACCACCTTGTCGAACAGCGACAGGCCTTCGATCGACTCGTAAGCGGCCGGCTGTTCGCCGGCGCCGTTGAGTTCCATCGCGGCAAGGCGGTAGAGCGTGTCGTTGATCAGGGTGGACTTGCCCGAGCCCGAGACGCCAGTCACGCAGGTGAACGTACCGACGGGGATGCGTACGTCCACGTCCTTGAGGTTGTTGCCCGTTGCGCCCTTCAACTCCAGCCACTGGTCATTGCGGGCCGGACGCCGCACCTTGGGCACGACGATGCCGCGCTCACCGGTGAGGTACTTGGCGGTGACCGAAGCCGGCGTGGCCAGCACCTGCGCCAGCGTGCCCTCGGCCACGATATGGCCGCCATGCACGCCGGCGCCGGGGCCGATGTCCAGGATGTGGTCGGCGGCACGGATCGCGTCCTCGTCGTGCTCGACCACGATCACCGTGTTGCCCAGGTCGCGCAGTCGGGTAAGCGTGCCCAGCAGGCGTTCGTTGTCGCGCTGGTGCAGGCCGATGGACGGCTCGTCCAGCACGTACATCACGCCGACCAGGCCGGCGCCGATCTGGCTGGCCAGGCGGATACGCTGGGCCTCGCCGCCCGAGAGCGAGTCGGCCTGGCGATCCAGCGTGAGGTAGTTGAGTCCCACGTCGTTGAGGAAAGTCAGCCGCTCGCGGATTTCCTTGACGATCTTGACCGCGATCTCGCCGCGCCAGCCGGGCAGCTTCAGCCCGTCGAAGAAGGCCAGGGCGCGGTCGATGGCCAGCGAGGTCAGCGAGGGGATGGCCTGGTCGGCGACGAAGACGTTGCGCGCGGACGGGTTCAGCCGCTGGCCGCCGCAGTCGGGGCAGGGATGATCGGCAATGTAGCGGGCCAGCTCCTCGCGGACGGCGTTGGATTCGGTTTCACGGTAGCGGCGCTCGAGATTGGGCAGGATGCCTTCGAACTTGTGCTCGCGGGTGACCTTGCCACCACGCTCGGTGATATAGCGGAACGGGATGACGTCCTTGCCCGAGCCGTTGAGCACGGCGTTCTGCACCGACTTGGGCAGCTCGCGCCAGGGCGTTTCCGGGTCGAAGCCGTAGTACTTGGCCAGCGATACGATCAGCTGGAAATAGTGCGCATTACGGCGATCCCAGCCGCGCACGGCACCGCCGGCCAGGCTGAGCTCGGGGTGGCCGACCACGCGCGCGCCATCGAACACCTGGGTCACGCCCAGGCCGTCGCAGGTCGGGCAGGCACCCACCGGGGAGTTGAACGAGAACAGGCGCGGCTCGAGCTCCGGCAGCGAGTAGTCGCACAGGGGGCACGAGTAGCGTGACGAGAACAGCTGCTCGTCGGCCTTGCGGTCGTCCATGTCCACCAGCACCACGATGCCGTCGCCCAGGCGCAAGGCGGTCTCGAACGACTCAGCCAGGCGCTGCTTGATGTCGTCGCGCGGGCGGAAGCGGTCGATCACCGCCTCGATGGTGTGCTTCTGGCGCAGCGTCAGGGGCGGCACGGCATCCAGGTCGTAGACCTCGCCGTCCACGCGCGCGCGGACGAAGCCCTGGGCCCGCAGCTGGTCGAACACCTGGACATGCTCGCCCTTGCGCTCGCGGATGACCGGCGCCAGCAGCATCCAGCGCTTCTCCGGGTCCAGCGCCATCGCCGTGTCCACCATCTGGCTGACCGTCTGGGCCTCCAGCGGGATAGCGTGGGTCGGGCAACGCGGGGTACCGACACGCGCGTAGAGCAGGCGCAGGTAGTCGTACACCTCGGTGATCGTGCCGACGGTGGAGCGGGGGTTGTGGGAGGTCGACTTCTGCTCGATCGAGATGGCCGGCGAGAGGCCTTCGATCGTGTCCACGTCGGGCTTTTCCATCATCGAGAGGAACTGCCGCGCATAGGCGGACAGCGACTCGACGTAGCGACGCTGGCCTTCGGCATAGATCGTGTCGAAAGCCAACGAGGATTTGCCCGAACCAGACAGCCCCGTGATGACAATGAGCTTGTCCCGGGGCAGGTCGAGGTCGATATTCTTGAGATTGTGCGTGCGGGCGCCGCGGATGCGAATGCTGTCCATGTGCCTACATAAATGGGGGAAGCCCCGGACTATACCAAGGGTTTTCCGCCTTCATTCAGCGTCGACTTTTGACGGTTCATCACAGCAGTTGTGCGGGGGTGGTCGGGGCCGCTGCGGTGGGTTTCGTGAGCCCTGCCGAAGGCGGGCGCAGGCGGGCGGCCCGACTCGGCTACCATGGCCGCTACCCCGGGGAGGGGTGACCATCCATCCGAAGAGGAACATACCCATGCGTAAGTGGACAGGGATCGCGGCCGGCCTGGTGCTGGCAGTTTGTACGGGCCAGGCGATGGCCGCCGCGCCGAGCGAGCAGCAAGTGCGCCAGCTGATGGACGCCGTGGGCATGGGGCGGATGCTCAGCCAGATGAACAGCCAGATGGCGGGCGTGATGCAGAACGCGCTGCCCTGCGTTCCGGCCAGCTACTGGCAGGGCTTCGTGGACGCCAACGCCACCAACCAGCTGATCGGCCGGATGGTCCCCGTCTACCAGAAGCATTTCACCGCCGAGGATATCGACGGCCTGCTGAAGTTCTACCGCTCGCCCCTGGGCCAGAAGGTCATCACCCAGATGCCCGCGACCATGGCCGAGGGCATGCAGATCGGCAAGCAGTGGGGCCAGGAACGCGGCCAGCAGATGATCGCCCAGCTGCAGACCCAGGGTACCCTCAACGCCCAGGGCCAGTGCCCGGCGGCTGGAGCGGCCGCCAAGCCGGCGCCCGCGCCGGCACCGGCCCCCACCAAGAAGAAGTAACGGCCCGACGGGAGGGGTAGGAGCGCACGATGTGCGCGATGGGGCCGCGTGGGACCTGGGATTGCCCCGTGGTTTGGTGCTGATGCCTGGGGCCCAGGGCGTGGGCGCTGGAGGGTGCCTCGTCGCCGCTTTGTTGGCTTTTCGCGCACATCGTGCGCTTGTGTCTTTTCGATGGGGTAGATTCGAAGTCGAGAG